>DASWOZ010000145.1:0-2951 GCA_036398535.1 Mucilaginibacter sp.
TGGTGGGCTTTGCCGGGCTGGAACCTACAATGGCTGCTATACAGGCCGGAAAAGACATCGCGTTAGCCAATAAAGAAACATTAGTTGTAGCAGGCGAATTAATAACCGATTTGGCTAAACAGCACAAGGTTAAAATATTACCGGTTGATTCTGAGCACTCTGCCATTTTTCAATGCCTTGCAGGCGAAGATGGCAATACCATTGAAAAGATCATATTAACTGCGTCGGGCGGGCCATTTAGGGGCAAGACTTTAGACTTTTTGGCGACGGTGACCAAAGAACATGCGCTTAAACACCCTAATTGGGTAATGGGTGCTAAAATAACTATCGACTCTGCCACGTTAATGAATAAGGGATTGGAAGTGATAGAAGCTAAATGGCTGTTCGGTCTGCAGGCAGATCAGATCGATGTTATTGTACATGCGCAATCTATTGTTCATTCTTTGGTTCAGTTTACAGATGGGTCTATTAAAGCGCAAATGGGCCTACCGGATATGAAACTGCCTATACAATATGCATTAACCTATCCCGGCCGTGTAAAAAACAACTTTAAGCGGTTTGATTTTACGCAATATCCAAACCTGACATTTGAAAAACCAGACCTGAATACGTTTCGTAATCTTGGTTTAGCCTATGAAGCCTTAAACCGCGGCGGGAATATGCCTTGCATTATCAATGCAGCCAATGAAATTGCAGTTGCCAGATTTTTAAAAGATGATCTACCCTTTTTATCCATAAGCGAAGTGGTGGAAACCTGCATGCAAAAAATCACTTATGTTGCCAAGGCAACACTGGATGATTATTTGAATACTGACAAAGAAACACGCATCTTTGCGCAAAATTTAATAAAAATAAATGCCTCAAAAGGCGTTACAATTTGATATAAAATAAAGAATGAGTATAGTAATTATGGTTGGCCAGTTAATACTGGGACTTTCGATTTTAGTGATTTTGCATGAATTTGGCCACTTTATAGCCGCCAGGGCTTTTGGAATTAAAGTAGAGAAATTCTACCTGTTTTTTGATGCCTGGGGATTTAGCCTGTTTAAATTTAACTATAAAGGTGTAGAATATGGTATTGGCTGGCTTCCCCTGGGTGGCTACGTTAAAATTGCCGGTATGATTGATGAATCAATGGATACCGAACAATTAGCAGGCCCGCCGCAACCGTGGGAGTTCCGTTCAAAACCGGCATGGCAACGCTTAATTGTAATGCTTGGCGGTATCATCGTAAATATAATTTTGGGCGTTTTTATTTTTTGGGTGCTGACCATAAAATTTGGCGAAACTTATATTCCTAACTCAAGCGTTAAATATGGCATTGTTCCCGGCGTAATCGGTCAAAAAATGGGATTGAAAGCGGGTGATAAAATCACCGCTGTAAATGGCAAGCCTGTTGCCCATTTTGAGGACCTGATGGGCCCTGATGTGTTGCTGGATCATACGGTATTAACCGTACTTCGTGATAATCAAACTTTTAAAATTACCGTACCAGCCAATATTATTAATGATATTACTGATTATGGTTTAGAACAATTTATAAGCAGGTTTCCGCGTACTAAATTTGCTGTTGATTCGGTTGTTCCTCATAGTTATGCTCAGCTTGGGGGTATAGTTAAAGGCGACAGTATTACGGCTGTTAACGGTACCAGGATCCAGTTTTATGACGAACTGCAAACAGAGCTAAAAAAATACGAGAATAAACAAGTTGCTATAGAAGTAAAACGCAACAATGAAGTTAAACAGTTAAACGTAGCAATTAACAAAGACGGTACATTTGGTTTTAAGGATGGTGGTTTCGGCATCTCTGCCAAATCAAGCGCACCGCAGGAAAAAGTTATTAACTATGGTTTCTTCGGTTCGTTGCCTGTTGGGGCATCTAAAGCCTGGGGCACCTTTACCAACAATGCCAAAGGCATAGGTAAAGTATTTAAAGGCGAGGCAAAATTTAATAAAGTAGTAGGTGGCCCTGTCGCTATCGCAACCATGTTTGGCTCGCATGTAGATTGGGTGCATTTTTGGAGCCTGGTTGGATTTTTATCCATGGTGCTGGCATTTACCAACTTGTTACCTATTCCGGCATTAGACGGCGGCCACGCTATCTTCCTGTTGATTGAAATGATAAAAGGCAAGCCGTTAAGTGATAAGTTTTTAGAACGCGCTCAAATTGTAGGATTTGTGCTGCTAATAACGCTGATGGTATTTGTATTTGGCAATGATATTGTGAAGCAGGTAATGAAGAAATAAGAATTGAAGACGAGAAAACTTAGTTTTAAAAACATCGTAAGTCTGAAAAAACAAAAGCGGCCGCTTCGATTGATGCGGCCGCTTTTGTTTTTTAGTATTAAATTTGTTAAACCTCAGTTTCTGTAGGGTCAATAGCATTTTGAGCTATATCAAAAGGCGAAAGTTCTTTTTTAAATATCGCAGCACCTATCAGGCTAATCACCGCACCAAAAATAGCATATACTATGGCTGCACCAAAAGCGCCAAAAAGTGGGCCCCATTGCTTCATCATACTCATTGTTTTTTCAGCCTGGCTGCCTGATATGCCTTTATCTTCTAATGCGGTTTGTGTAGCATCCATTGCTTTTTGCCAAACCTCTGGACTCAAAATAGTTAGATATAAATAGCTAAATATGGCCATCAACAAACCGACAAAGATCGAATATCTAAAACCTGCCGAAAAAGCATCTCCAAAAGAAATGTATCCACCAATTTGATCCCTGTATTCTTTTTGCGCTAAAAATAAATAGCCAATAAAAGGAATATAGGATATATATTTCAACGGCGAATTTGTATCTACATTTAAAAACTGGAAGGCATAAGTAATAATTACGGCAGTAATCAGATATACAAAAGCCCACTTTGTAGCCAGCTTAGTAGCATTTTGTACGGGTGTTGTTGTTTCCATTGCAATTAGTTTAAGGTTAATTAAATGCCTCTAATAT
>DASWOZ010000146.1:0-3592 GCA_036398535.1 Mucilaginibacter sp.
CCTGTGGCGCAGCTAAAATTAATCCGTCAATATTATTGTTGTAATAGTCGGCATCAATGGTAATCCTATTTTGCCATAAACCGATGTTAATACCTACGTCTGTTTTTTTACTGGTTTCCCACTTTAAATCAGGATTGCCTGTTTGCGAAAGCGCGAGTGTGGCCACACCACCATAAACACCCGGATTGTAAAGTGATAAGGATGCGTAATCGCCAATATTTACGTTACCAACCTGCCCGTAACTGGCTCTTGCTTTTAAAGAAGAAACGGTTTTTGATAGGGCCGAATTACTATAAAAGCCTTCGTCAGAAATATTCCAGCCGATTGAACCGCCGCCAAAATTTCCATATTTATGTGTGATGGATAAACCCGAGAAACCGTCCCTTCGGAAACTGGCGCTTAATAAATACTTTTTCTTGTAATCATAAAATAAATTACTGAAGTATGATTTGTAGCCATTTTCGGTATAATTACCTCCCGCGCTGCTTACAGTTGTAAAACCACCGGCAAACGTTTCAAAATAAGGGTCAGATAAACCTGTTCTTGTCGCTCTGAAACCGTTTACGGTAGTATGTATTTCTTCATAGCCTGCTAATGCACTAATGTGATGGTTTTGCCCAATAGTGGCAGTATAGTTTAATGTATTAGTAAAGTCTGTGCGGTAGTTGTTATTATAACCATCAGTAGCCGAACCATTGGTAGCATAACCACCGGCCTGATAGGGGTTACTAAAGCCAATGTTTACTACATCAAGGCTATTGATACTATAGTTGGTTTTTACCTTAAAGCCTTTAAACAGTTCCCATTCCGCATATACCAATCCAATAAGCGATTTGCTCTCTGACGAGAATTTATCGTGTTGTAATTGCGGCAACGGATTGTAATACCCGGTTAAGCTGGTATTGGGGCCGGCGCCTAAACCGCTGCCGTTAATGTTATAGGAGCCATCCGGGTTAAATGGTAAAACGTTTGGCGGCAGCACCATTGATTCGCGCACCAGGTTATTCAATCCAAATGTATTGTTTACACCACTGGTTAGGTTGTTATTTAAGGCATCGCCATAAGTAATGTTTGTACCAATGTGTAAGCCTTTAATTAAACGGTGGTCTAAATTAACCCTGGCTGATTTACGCTCAAATGTGTTTTTTACTAAAAAGCCTACCTGGTTAGTATAACCCAAAGAAACAAAATAGGAAGTAGCATCTGTAGCGCCCGAAACACTTAGGTTATGGTTTTGCGAGTGCCCGGTTTGGTATACATAGTTATACCAGTCTGTTTGTTGTATGCTGCCATCGGCGTTTTTACCTAAAAAGTAAGTAGGGGCAAGGCCCGAATTTACTTCTGATTCATTCTTGATCGTTACATAATCAGCCGCATCCAATAGTTTTGGCAATTTTGGTTTGGTGGTAATGCCATAATAGCCTTCGTAAGATACTTTTACCTTACCCTGTTTGCCTTTTTTGGTGGTGATAACTACTACGCCATTTGATGCGCGCGAACCATATATCGCCGTAGCCGAGGCATCCTTTAAAACTTCTATCGATTCAATATCATCTGTGTTAACGGTTGATAGGGGATTGTTCTCTGCCGAGTTACCCACATCGCCGGTAAAGGAGGTTACACCATCAATAACAATAAGCGGATAGGAGCTTAGGTTAATAGAGTTTGTACCTCTTATCCTGAATACCGGAACCCCATTTAATGAACCCCCGTTTGAAGTTATTTTTACACCTGCTGCCTGGCCCGCTAATGCCTGGTCAAAGCTGGGCACCGGCCTGTTTTCAAGGTCCTTACCGCTAACGTGCGCAGATGATCCTGTAAATTCGGCCCGGTTTTGAACCGTATAGCCGGATACCACCACTTCGCTAAGCTGATCGGCGCTTTCTGCAAGTACTACATCTATAGCCGTTTTTCCGTCTACCTTAACTTCTTTTCTTTCATAGCCTATAAAGCTAAAAACAAGTGTGCTGCCTTCATCCGGAACATTGATTGAATAACTACCATTCACGCTTGTTTGGGTAGCCATTTTAATTCCTTTAACTGTAACATTAACGCCTGCCAATGGCTGGCCCTTCTCATCCCTTACAAAACCTTTAATAGGAATAGCGGCCGGGATAGGTACTGATGTTGTTTTGGGGGTTTGTAAAGGTGTATTTACATATTGATCTTTTAATTTTAAAACAATTGTTTTGTTAATAATGGCATAAGTTAAAGGCTGATTGCTAAAGCAGGTGTTCAGCACCTCGTCCAACGGCGCGTTGCTTACTACAATGTCAACCTTTTTTGCCATTTTTATCCATTCCTGGTTATACAGGAACAGGTAGCCCGTTTGCTGTTTTATTTTGCCGAATAGCTTCTCCAGCGAAACATTATGTTCGTTAAGAGTAACGGTTTGCGCATTTGTGGTTGCGTTTACCTGGATAAAAGCGGCAAATAATAAAACGACAATTAATTTCATACGCAACAGAATACGTTTGTTAATAGTAAAAGCGTTTTTAAATAATACTCCAACCTTTAGTAAATTTTCATCGGTCATCGGTATGGCCGGAACGGAGTTAATGCTCCTTGTTTTTCGGAATAATAGTGCGTTAATAAGCCTTTTGTAACAATGTACAAGCTCATTTTTGCAAATAGCAGTCAAATGCATAGTTTTGCAGGGTTAGGGTTAAACATTAAATTCGGGAAGAAAGATATTTTTTGATTGCCCTCAATGTAATGCCGGAGCGGTGCAAACGTTCCGGTTTTTTTGTATTGAGATTATGGCCGCGTACTCATGGATCCATAGTTTTAAAGGGTGTTTAAAGGGTTAGTTATTCATTAGTTATTGTAATCCTATTGTTTTTTAGCGTGCTTTTTACGCCGCTTACCTCCAGCATTTTTAAAACTTCCGATAAATTGGAGGTGCGGGCAATATATCCTGTAAATTGATTATCCGGCACTTTGCCCTGATAAATAATATCAACGCCATACCATCTTCCAATTTGTCGCATTATGCTTTGTGTGTCTGATCTGTCAAAACTAAACAGTCCGTTTTTCCAGGCTATCGCTTCTTCCGCATTAACGGTTGATACCTTAATATCATCGTTAACTTTGGCCTGCTCACCCGGAATTATGGTTTTATTCTTGTCGCCCTTACTCACTTTTATAGAACCTTCTAATAAGGTGGCATCAATATCTTTTTCATCTGTATAGGCCATCACATCAAAGTGGGTACCCAATACCTCAACCGAAGTATTATTAGCCAGTATTACTTTAAAAGGTTTACTCTTATTTTTTTCCACTTCAAAGTATGCCTCGCCTGTTAATTGCACCACTCTTTCATCGCCTGTAAAAGCAGTTGGATATTTTATAGTGCTTAAAGCATTTAACCATACTTTGCTGCCATCTGATAAACTAACCTGATACTGGCTGCCAACAGGAGTGCTGATGCTGTTAAACTGCGTTTTCAAAACAGCGTTTGCAGAGTCGTTGGCATGGTAAACCAATTCCCCGCTTTCTCTTTTATCCACCTGTATATTTCCCTGGTTTGCTACAACGCCGTTATGGGTATTATCTAAAATCACTTTTGACCCGTCGGCTAAAGTAAGGATGG
>DASWOZ010000147.1:0-2481 GCA_036398535.1 Mucilaginibacter sp.
TTTCTTAGCAGAAATAAGCACAAACAGGGGGAGCGCGCCCGGCAGAAAGCAGAAGCGCGATACTTACAAAATCATAGTCGCCAACGCTGTAAATATGAGCAGTTGGTAGGATAGGGTTAAAATAAACTAATTGATCAGCAGTTATAGCCGCATGATGCATGGCATCACACATATAACATTTCTCCTGCATGGTAACGGCAGGTTTGGGGTGATTTTTAGCAACCCTGTAAACGCTGGCTGATTTTTGTAAAATAGTATGCTGGTGAACATAAACCATATACTGGCCCGCAATAAAGCAGATCAGCAATGTCCATGCACAAAAGATATTGAATTTATTTTTTTTCAAACCAGCCGGATACAGTTTTAGTAATGCATGGTAAATTTACTTATTAAAATCACAAAAAATAATGTTATTGGTAACAATTTTGTGCGAATTACTTGCCATAAAAGCTATTTATCGCATCGTTTTATAATTTATAATGGAAAAGCGGCAACACATTCAACTTTTATCCATAAACTAATGATGTATCTTTGTTTTTATGACCCCGGCACAGATCAATTTAAAATGGAGCGCTCTGCAAGAGCGTATAGCGAGCGAGTTTGATAATGAAAAGCCCGATATTAAGGTAATGCTTTTTTTAATCGGCGTGCAGGAATTGGGGCAGGGGCCAAAAAAATTCAGTAAGCGACAAAAGGAAGAGCTGATGCATATTGCCAATTGCAAATTATTCAGCAAGATGGGTTTTTATGAATTAGAAGGCCTGGACCAGGACGGCTGGCCGCATTGGAAACTGGTAAAAACGGTGCCTAACTACACTTTACTGGAGCAGGAAATGGTGATCAAATCATTAATAATTGATTATTTTGAAGAGATGGAAATATCCTGACTTAACTATCGCGCATGAAGAAACTTTTTACCCTGATCGTTCTGTTTATAAGCATTGCCACCACATTTGGTAAACCTAAAAACCAGTATGTGCGTATTAAAACGGTTTACGGAACCTGCATCATTCGGTTATATAATGAAACTCCTAAACATCGTGATAATTTTATTAAGCTTACCAAACAGGGTTTTTATAATGGTACGCTATTTCACCGGGTGATACAAAACTTTATGATACAAGGCGGCGACCCCGATTCAAAAAATGCAAAGCCGGGCGTTGAATTGGGTAACGGCGATTTAAAGTACACTATTCCCGCTGAGTTTAGGGATAGCTTATTCCATAAACGGGGTGTTTTAGCCGCTGCACGTGATAACAATCCGGCCAAAGCATCAAGCGCTACGCAATTTTATATTGTAGAAGGCAAACGCTTAACCGATGAAGATTTAGATAAACTGATTGCCGGCCGGCTAAAGGGCCGCAAAATACCGGAATCAGAAAGAGCATATTACAAATCAGTAGGTGGTACGCCGCAATTAGACCAAAGCTATACCGTTTACGGTGAAGTAGTATTTGGCTTAGACATGGTTGACCGTATTGCTGATGTAAAAAAAGATAAAAAAGACAGGCCGCTGCAAGATGTACCGATGACGGTAGAACTGTTAAAGCCAAGAGAATGCAGGCGTTTAGATAAAATACTTAACCCCCCAACCCCCTAAAGGGGGAGTAGAAATAAGCATGAAAATTATTACCTATAACGTAAATGGCATACGTTCTGCCATTAATAAGAACTGGCTGGCCTGGCTGCAGGCTACTGATGCCGATGTGGTTTGTTTGCAGGAAATTAAGGCTACCCCCGATGTACTGACCGATCTGCACCTGGTAGAGGCCCTGGGTTATCAGCATTATTGGTTCCCGGCAGAAAAAAAGGGGTATAGCGGTACAGCTATCTTAACCAAACGCACGCCCAATCATATTGAATATGGTTGCGGTATCCCTGACTTTGACCGCGAGGGCCGCAATATCCGGGTAGATTTTGACGAGGTATCTGTAATGAGTGCTTATTTTCCGTCAGGGTCAAGCGGCGAAGAAAGGCAGGTATTTAAGTTCCGGTTTTTAGACGAATTTGGTAAATATCTCACGCTATTAAAAGTAGAACATCCAAGGCTTATCATTTGCGGTGATTATAATATTTGCCATCGCCCTATTGATATTCATAACCCAAAATCAAATGCTAACTCTTCCGGCTTTTTACCCGAGGAGCGCGAGTGGATGGAAAATTTTATTGAATCTGGATTTGTAGATACTTTTCGCCATGTAAATAAAGAACCACATAATTATACCTGGTGGAGTTTCCGTTTTAACGCCCGCGCTAAAAACCTGGGTTGGCGCATTGACTATGCTATGGCAAGTAAAGAGCTGGAAGACAACATTAAACGGGTTGCTATACTCCCCGAAGCCAAACACTCAGACCATTGCCCAATGCTGTTGGAAATGGAGTTTTAACACACGAGTAGCTTTGACAACTTTTAAAAAGTTGTCAAAGCTACTCAAATCAGCCTAACGACTTTTTAACCAAAGTAAGTATAGACGTTAAGCC
>DASWOZ010000148.1:0-4457 GCA_036398535.1 Mucilaginibacter sp.
CTTGCAAAACCGTTATAATTTGCATAAAAAGGCTCAGGCACAATAACTTCATCGCCCGCGTCCAAACAGGTCATAAAGGTGATAGATATCGCTTCTGATCCGCCAGTGGTTACAATGATGTCTTCGGGAGTAATATTATATCCTTCGCGGTTATAGTATTGAGTTAGCTTTTTGCGATAGGGTAGCGTGCCTTCAGATTCGGTATACGCCCATACTTTAAAATCAATATTTTTAACCGCATTGATCATGCCTGCAGGCGTTTCTATATCAGGCTGGCCTATATTTAAATGATAAACCTTTTTACCATTGTGTTTAGCTTTATCGGCAAAGGGGGTTAGTTTACGGATCGGAGAAGCGGGCATTCGCTCTCCTTTCTTAGATATTGTTGGCATGTGGGCAAAATTAATAAAAAGATGGTATTGATTATGGCTTGCAAAATAAAATTTGGATTTTTCATGTAAACAAAAAACGATCCTAATGCAATTAGGATCGTTTTAATAAATCCCTATGCGATATAGAGATTTAACATGTTGTTTAAAGCTCTATCGTGTGCTTGGTGCCCCCGCGGCTATAACTTCGCCAATAATGTTTAAATATTTTGTAGGTGTTTTAGCGTTTGAAGTAACAACAATTGTTTTGTTGAATGGTGCTACTACCGCTGCATTATAAGTGATTTTGATAACTCCTTTTTCACCCTTTTTAACCGGGGTTTTAGTATAATCAGCAATAGTGCAACCGCAGGTAGGCTGCACGTTAGTTAAAATTAGCGGCTCTTCGCCAATGTTAGTATACGCAAATTCGGTAGTAACCGGTTTGCCTTGCGGTATCCTGCCAAAATCGTGTTTTTCTTCGTTGAATTTAAATTCAGCCTTTTGATTATCCTGTGCAGAGGCTGTAAAGGCAAAGCCTAATACTACAGCACATATTAACATTAACTTTTTCATATTGCCTGTTTGATTATCACAAATATAAAAGGTTTAATGTAATTTCAAAACTATTATTAACCCAAAGCGGTTAATTAACTGTAGCACAGCGGGGCGCGAATGGTTGGGCCAGTAGTATGAACTAATCCGCCAATTCACTTAATGTAACGTAGACAACTTAATAAATTAATTTCCTAATTTTACAGCCTAACAAAAATCTCATATGCCTGAAACTGCAATTCCTGGTGCTGGTAATAATGCTGTAACTGAACTCAGTTTTGATGATTTTAAAAAGATTGTCATTAATGATTATCGTATAGGTTATGAGAGCAGACAGGCCAGTTTAATTGGCCGCCGCGAAGTGCTGACAGGAAAGGCAAAGTTTGGCATCTTTGGTGACGGTAAGGAAGTGGCGCAATTGGCCATGGCTAAAGCTTTCCGTAATGGTGATTGGCGCGCGGGCTATTACCGCGACCAAACCTTTATGTTTGCTACGGGAATGAGTAATTTAAAAGAGTTTTTTGCCCAGTTGTATGCTCACCCGGATATTGAAAAGGATCCAGCGTCTGCCGGCAGGCAAATGAATTGTCATTATGCTACGCGCTATGTAAATGCCGATGGTAGTTGGACAAATCAGTCCGAAACAAAAAACTGTTCATCAGATATATCAACCACAGGGGGCCATATGCCGCGTTTGCTGGGATTGGCCTATGCATCAAAATTATATCGCCAAAATAAAGAGCTAAAGTACCTTAGCAAGTTTTCTACAAATGGCAATGAGGTAGCTTTTGGTTCAATAGGTAATGGTTCAACATCCGAGGGGTTGTTTTTTGAAACATTTAACGCTGCTGGAGTATTGCAGGTGCCTATGGCTATTTCTATTTGGGATGACGCCTATGCTATATCTGTACCTGCCAGATTGCAAACTACTAAAGAAGATATTTCGGAAGTATTAAAAGGCTTTCAGCGTGAAAAAGATACTAATGGGTATGAAATATTTAAAGTACGCGGATGGGACTATGTAGCCCTTTGCGAAACTTATGAACGTGCAATAGCCGTTTGCCGGGAAGAACATGTGCCTGTTTTAATACATGTTATTGAGATGACGCAGCCTCAGGGCCATTCTACCTCAGGTTCGCATGAACGATATAAATCAAAAGAGAGGCTGGCATGGGAAGCGGAGCATGATTGCCTGGTGCAAATGCGCAAGTGGATCATTGAATCGGCAATTGCTAACGAAGAAGAGGTTACAGAATTAGAAGAAACAGCTAAAAAGCATGTGCGTGATTGCCAGAAAGAAGCGTGGAATGAACTAAGCGACGAAATAAAAACAGAGCTGGATACCGCAGTTGATTTGATGATCAATGTGGCTAATCAATCCGTTGCAAAAAATGAAATATTAGCCCTTGCCGAAGGCCTGCAGGCATGTATTGACCCCGGCCGCAAGGATATTTTTACCGCTATACGTAAATCTTTGCGATTGACGGTTAAAGAAGATAATACCGAAAGATCAACCCTAATCAACTGGCTTAATGAGGAACGTGTAATAAATAATGAGCGCTTTAACTCTAAATTATTCACAGATACACCACATTCGCCTTTAAAAGTAAAAGTAGTACCACCGCAATTTGATGCAGACGCCCGTATGATAGACGGGCGCGAGGTATTAAATGCCTGCTTTGAAGCCAATTTTGAGCGCGATAAAAGCATTGTTGCCTTTGGTGAGGATGTTGGCTCTATTGGGGATGTAAACCAGGGTTTCGCGGGCTTACAAAATAAGTTTGGCGATTTGCGGATAACAGACACCGGCATACGCGAAGCCACCATAATAGGGCAGGGTATGGGCTTGGCTATGCGTGGCTTAAAACCAATTGCCGAGATCCAGTATTTAGACTATTTGCTATACTCTATTAACGTGCTAAGTGATGACTTGGCCAGCTTAAGCTACCGTACACGCGGCGGGCAAAACGCGCCGTTGATTGTGCGTACACGGGGGCATCGTTTAGAAGGTATCTGGCATTCGGGTTCGCCATTGGGTATCATATTAAATTCTATGCGTGGCCTGCATATTTGCGTACCGCGCGATATGACACAAGCCGCCGGAATGTATAATACTTTGTTAAGGGGCGATGAACCGGCTTTAGTGATTGAATGCCTTAATGGGTATCGATTAAAAGAAAAATTACCTAATAATATAGGCGAGTTCACCGTGCCATTGGGTAAAGCAGAAATAATAAGATCAGGTACCGATGTAACTGTTGTATCCTACGGTTCTACTTTGCGTATTGTGATGGAAGCCGCGCATGAGCTGGAAAAAATGGGTATCAATATCGAGGTGGTTGACCCGCAAACCTTATATCCTTTTGATACCGACAATATCTGCGGTAAATCGTTAATGAAAACCAGTAAGTTACTGGTAGTTGACGAAGACCTCCCGGGTGCCGGTTCAGCCTATATTTTGCAAAAAGTATTAGAGGGGCAAAAAGGCTATTATTCACTGGATTGTCCGCCGCAAACATTAAGCGCGCAAGAGCATCGCCCTCCTTATGGTTCTGATGGTGATTACTTCAGTAAACCATCCATGGACGATGTAATAGAAGCGGTTTATAGTATGATGAGCGATAGCAATCCCTCTAAGTTCCCGCCTATTTATTAAGCCTCTATGAAATATTGCTATATTATTCTGTTAGTAAATATATTTTGCTTAAGCGCTTATAGCCAGGATAGTATACGAATGAAAATTCCAAGTAATGGGAGTGCAAGATTTCGACTGGATACTAACCAATTAGTGTATGATGAGGAAGGTAATGCATTACATTATTACCAATATACAAAGCTACTTAATACAGGTGAATACACTATCAGGCAAAGCGCTCCTTCCGGAACGCCCGGCGTAAAAGCCTATCTTAAAAAACTTGACCCGCAGGAAAATTTGAGGTTTTATGAAATGATAAAACCGCGGATAGCTCTAAAAAGTCCATTATTGCAGGAGGGTAAAGTATTAGATATATCTCCGTTTTTAGGTACAATCAACCAGGAAGATTTCAACAGGAAAGCTGTTGTTATTGTATTTTGGTATGCTGATTGCCCGCCATGTACTGAGTCTTTTAACAGCCTAAACGATATTTTCGGGCAAATCAATAATCCGGAAAACTTGATTGTAGTCGCTGTTACGTATGATAATGAACAAATTGCTTCTGCAAAGCTTAAGCAAAAACCTTTAATGTATGCCCGTTTATTAAGTAATGCAGGGCAAATAATTAGCGCTTATCAATTAACAACTTATCCGTCTTTTGTAGTTGCCGACAAAGATCATATCATTCGCTTTGCTGTTTCAGGTCTTTCACCTATAACAATCCCTTTGTTTAAAAGCACTATCCGGCAAGTTTTAATACAATAATTCTATTTAAATTATGAATAACACCTTCTCCACCATATCTGCCATTATCACAAATCGCCGTACCATCAAACCTTTTATGATGAATGGCGAAAAAATACCTGATGAACAAATAGCTGCTTTATTAGAACTGGCCG
>DASWOZ010000149.1:0-4997 GCA_036398535.1 Mucilaginibacter sp.
GCTAAACCAATAAGTGTACATGTTTTTATCAATACATTGTTCTTCAACCGCAACAGTATCTCCTGCTTTAATTTTAACATCGCTTTGGTAAAGCTCAAGATTAACATATCCACCATCAGCAAAATCATCATTGCTGGTAAAAATATCTTTTATCTGTACACTATTCACATACATCACAAAACGATATTGGTTAGGGACAATTATCGGGTCGTGAAAATTAACAGTCACTGATTTACTCCCTGTATCAAAAGCGTCATCGGCATAACTAAGCGGGTCAAAAACTACCGCTGCCGGCATTGTAGAGCTTCCGGTGTAAGTTTTGCCATCCACCACTATAGTTAACGTGTAGGTCAACCCCGCCCTGCCGGTAAAAGCGTTGGTTATATATGTACCTGGTGTGGTACCTTCAATTAATTTATAGATATTCCCCCGGCCATCGCCTATAGTGACTGTTGCACCGCTAATCGAAGGGAAAATATTAGTATTTGTAAATGGCACTGTTCTGCTTATAGTTACAGCTTGCGGGCCACGTGCGTTGGTAACATTGCCCTCTATTACCAGTTGGGCATCTGCATTGCTTAATTTCAAATCCACTACTTTTTGACACGAGGTAACTGTCAGCAAAATAATTACTGCAAGCATAGCATATTTGAATTTATATGCCATGTTAAAATTTAAAGTTCCATGTTACAGAAGGTACAATGCCAAACAAACTGGTTTCAACTGCCTCCGTACGTGTTGGGTCAGTTTTACTATCACGAAAGGTTATGGTATATGGATTTTTGCGGTCATAAACGTTATATATGCCAAATGTCCAGCTTGAATGGTATCGTTTATGCTGCTTCCCCTCTAACGTCGCGCCCAAATCAAGATGGTTAGTTGATGGCTCACGGTAACCATTGCGCGAACTGTAATAGTAAGTAGTTAACCCGCCAAGGTTATATTTAGCGGTTGGATAGGTAACTGCATTGCCGGTACCATACACAAAGGTGCTTGAAAATGCCCATCGTTTACTTATTTTGTAAATGCCCACTACTGATATATCATGTGTACGGTCATATCTGTTGGGGAAATAGTTACCGTTATTTATTCCGTTAAATTTCCCCTCTGTTTTAGACAATGTATACCCTATCCAGCCGTTGAATTTTCCATATTTCTTTTTTAAAAAAAGCTCCAATCCATAGGCCCGGCCAATACCATACACCAATGCCGATTCAATATGCGTGTTGGCAATTAACTGTGCTCCGTTTTTATAATCTATCTGGTTTTGCAGCCACTTGTAATATATCTCGCCAGAAAATTCAAAAAGGTTCCCGCTAAAATTTCTAAAGTATCCGGCAGCTACCTGATCGGCAATTTCCGGTTTTATATTATTGCTGCTTAATACATACAGATCAGTTGGCGTACTGCTGGTTGAATTATTCAGAATATGAATATTTTGTGTATTACGGTTATAGGATAATTTAACCGAATTTCGATCATTTACAGTATAACTGGCCGAAAACCTGGGCTCGATATTAAAATAGCCTTTTGCCAGCGTCCCCGATTTATAGGTTACAGCGTTAGTGATGTTTCCTGCTGCATCATAAGTATAAAAAGTTCCGGGGCCATATAAAAGCATGTCGCTAAAACGTACACCATATAGCAAATCAATTTTATTGGTAACGTGCCAGTCGTCACTTACATAACCGGCCGCTTCAATACCATATCTGGATTGCGCCGTTTTATTATTAATACCACTTGTAGCCGTAGTAGACGTAATTGAGCCAGGTGCCAAATCATGATGAACCGCATTAATACCAAATGCCAGGGTATGTTTACTGTTAATAAAATATTGAAGATCTTCCTTTAAATTAAAATCATTTATGGCTGAAGTAGCTTTAAACTGATTACCAACAATAAAGCTTTGTATGGTATAATTATAATTGCTGTAAATAAGTGACGTGTTTGAAAACAGCTTACTGTTAAAGAGGTGGTTAAACCGCAACGTGCCGGTGGAATTACCCCAATTGGTACCAAAGGTATTTTTTAACCCTAATACATCTTTGCCAAAATAGCCTGAAAAATAGATAGCATTTTTTTCGTCAAAATGATAATTGAACTTAGCGTTCAAATCATAAAAATAAATGCTGCTGCCGCGAACGTTAGAATCTGGTGAGGCCTTTAAAAACAGATCAATATAAGTACGGCGGGCACTGATCATAAAAGAACCTTTATCTTTTTCTACCGGGCCCTCTAATTTTATCCTCGAAGAAATAAGACCAATACCGCCATCAACCGTATATTCTTTATTATTGCCTTCATTCATCTTTACATCTAAAACTGATGATAACCGCCCGCCATATTGCGCCGGCATGCCGCCTTTATACAGGCTTACATCTTTAATAGCATCTGAATTAAATGTAGAAAAAAAGCCGAATAGATGTGATGCATTATAAACCGTTGCTTCATCCAATAGGATCAGGTTCTGATCAGACGCGCCGCCACGTACATAATAACCTGTATTGCCTTCACTTGCCTGCTTTACTCCGGGCAGCAGCGATATGGTTTTTAAAATATCTTTTTCACCAAATATTACCGGCACGTTATTTATTTGTGTCATATCCAGCTTATTAACCCCCATCTGCGGCGACAATATATTGTCATTATTTGGCCTGTTATTACTAATCACTACTTCCTGCAAATCATTTTTTGAATTCAGCGCGATGTTTATGCTTACATCTTTATGTAACGATATGGTGCGCAAAACAGGCGCATAACCTACAAAAGTATAAACCAAAATATAGTCACCTTCGGGGGCCGACAGGGAATAAAAACCATAAGCGTTTGATGACGTGCCATTCTGTGGAAATTCTTTTAGTGTTACGGTGGCGCCAATTAATATTTCGCCGGTGGCTTCATCTTTGACGTTACCGCTAATCGTAAAAATTTTCTGCGCGAAAGCGGTCCGTATCGTCATCAAAAAACAACTTACCAATAATAAGACCCTTATTTTATTTTTAAAAACACATAGCGCTCGTAGTTTTGACATTGAAGCATTAGATAAAAACTACTATTAAATTTTAAAGCCATTTGCCAAACCAATCCAACGTCATTTGTATATGCGCGGGTGTTGAACGGTGTGGTTGGTTAGGTTCAACATCCATTTTTAATTTATCCGATGCATTTTGTGCATTATATGCGGCAGTTGCAGATTGAAAAGCAATAATAGCACCCGGCAACGGACAATTCAGATCCTTTTCATTGTTCAATATCAATAACGGGCGCGGCGTTATTAGCCGAAGCATAGACGGGCAATCAAATTCGCCGGTAATGCCGGGTATAACCTTGTCCCACAACGCTTTTACATTTTTACTATTTAACTCGTTATCGCCTAAATCTTTGGCTGCTTTTTCATGCGCACTCATTATAGTGCCCGCGCGACCCTGCCATTTATTATTGTTTAATGACCAATTAAAACTTTGTACAGCAATATTTAATACCACTACTTTTATTCGCTTATCTACTGCAGCAGCCAGCCAGGTTTCTATACCACCCATAGATACTCCAGACATGCCTATACGATTAACCTGTACATCCGGCCTGGTAACCAGGTAATCTGTCAGCCTCCAAAGGTCATAGCTGGTATCATATAAAAACGGATGCTCCTGATGGTTTTTGTCGGTGTTTTCCCAAGCTTTATAAATAGCTTCGGAGTATTCTGTGCCACCATGAGCACCACCGGGAATACGCTCACCATGGTACCTGGCATCAATAGCCACCCCCATAATGCCCATTTCTGTTAGCTTGTAAAGCACATCGGTTATTTCCCCACTATCTTTTGAACCGCCGGTACCATGCAAAAATATAACTACCGGGTATGATTTTTTACCTGTTGCGGGCTTATAGATCAGCATGGGTATTTTTTCATTTTTTTCGCTGTAAATCGTACCTTTTTCTATAATAACAGCGTTTGTTTTAGTAGTTTGAAAAGATGGAGCAAAAGGAACTTCAGGACGGTTAAGCAATGCTCTAAAATCAGCCCTTACCTTATCAACCGGTGGATATTGCTGTGCAAGTGATATATTGGTTTGTACAAGCAGTAAAAAGGTAAAAGCAATTAGTTTAAATTTGGTAATGATTGGTTTCATAAAGCTATATGTGGCAAGTAAATATACAAAAGTTTGTTGTCTGCACTAAGGTTAGCAGGAATTGGTGTTATAGATTTAGTTTTGATTATAAAGCAGTTAACCATAGTATATAATCTTCAAGCCATTTTATCCTGTTCCTATTGCCAACCTATACTATTTAGAATATTTTTGAGAACACCATTTAATTACGTACTTTTCTGAAAAGAGCTCATATTTATCACAACATGCTATCTGAACCTACTTACATAGCCGCGCGAATTGTAGCCCCAACAATTGAGCTGCATTTTGAAAAGCACCTTGCAGATGCCCGGCGGCAATGTGTACGGCAACTGGCAACCAATCCGCAGGCACATATTATAGAGGCTGTTATTGATGTCGCTTTTTGGGCCAGCCTGCAACGCGAAGAGGGACACTCGCCTAAAATTTCCATCTCTCTTTTACCACCTGAACAATCCAGCCAGCCGCTCATATTTGGCAATCGTTTAAGATTTACACCTCGTAATTTAACCAAGCTGGCACCAGCGGTTGAAAGCCCTGGAATACATTTAGGTGTATGGCATGAAAATGACGAGCTGTATGTTTGGGGCACTACCGTGGTTATTCCGGGGATATGCTTTGTATTGGAAGTGATTGAGCCGGGGTTGCTGGTTATTAAGCATAGCCGGATTGACGGCTTTGGTAAATTTTTAAATATCGCTGTTTTAAAAGGCGACCAGATAAAAATAATTGACGAGGAAAATACAAGCCTGGCTACCTGCCCCGCTATGGTTAATTCATTATTAGGCATGCCATTGCCGGTATTTTTTAACGACTCCATAAATATATTGGTTGAACTGGCTGCCAGTATGCGTACGCATGGTCGGGGTG
>DASWOZ010000150.1:0-4865 GCA_036398535.1 Mucilaginibacter sp.
GATATTAAATATTATTAACCGGATGTTAATAAATATTCTAAATCCTTAAGTTGCTGTTTTACGGGCATGCGGATCATAGCCGTGGAAATTGTGGAATTTTATACCGGATAAGTTTTATAAGCGAGGAAAAAAAACACCATATCAGCCGACGTTATCAGCAAAATATGACCAAAATTAATATACGGATAAGTATCTACAGCCATGTA
This sequence comes from Mucilaginibacter sp., assembly GCA_036398535.1. Lineage (GTDB taxonomy): Bacteria > Bacteroidota > Bacteroidia > Sphingobacteriales > Sphingobacteriaceae > Mucilaginibacter. Next base: position 207 of record DASWOZ010000150.1, read on the forward strand.
CCCAAGCAGGCCCAATCCAACAAATGCAATCAGCAAATAAAAATATCTAAACTTCGCGCTCATAAAATATATAATAATTCGTCCAACCAAACCACTTATCTTGCTGACACTTTTCTGTTTACCAATTTGATTAAGGTAGAATAAGAGTAATAGGATAAGTTTATAATAATTAATAATGTGCTAAAATCATACCATATTATATTAACGATGCATTAACCCATCTTTAATAAACACACCATTCCGGCAGCCTTATTTCAGGATGCGGATGATAACAAAACATCAATCTTCCGGTCTTATTTTTCGCATCACAAAATTCCAACATAATCTGCAGGAAAAAAATAACATAAACATTTGATAATGGTTTTTACATTTTACAATGTTTTGTTATGGTTAATTCATACTTTAAAATGATATAAAATATTTTTTTAAGTGATAGATATTTTCCTTTTAGTTGAGCAACTAACAACGAATGGGATGTTTTATAATCAACTGAAAAACAAATATTTACCACTAAAAATCAAAGTTATAAACAACTGTCCTGCACTGTCAGGTGCATAAAAAGTTTAACACATTTGCTTTTACAACTGTTATATTAGGCACTTTAAAACCAGTTATTAAAGCCGGTGGCTTAGTGCAAATTTTTGTAAACCAAATAAATCATTTATATGATTCTTGATCAATATAAAATTGATGAACATAACCAGGATGGGCTGGCTGCTCACAAACGCAAAATTGAATTTATAAGCAGCGATATATCCAATGCCGATGAGGCACTGTCAAAGCTCAAGGTATTTAACGTAGCTATTCCCAGTTGGGCATTAGGCACCGGCGGTACCCGCTTCGGCAGGTTTTCGGGCGGTGGCGAGCCACGCAGCCTGGAAGAGAAGATTGAGGATGTTGGCCTTATCAATGCACTTAATAAATCCAGTAATTCCATTTCGCTACATATCCCCTGGGACATACCCGAAAATGCACCAGCTATAAAAACGCTGGCAGCCCAGCTCGGACTGCATTTCGACGCGGTAAATTCAAATACTTTTCAGGATCAGCCCAATCAGGTACACAGTTATAAATTCGGCTCACTGCATCATGTAGATAAAGCCGTGCGCAAGCAGGCCATTGAACATAATATTGAGGTTATTAAATATGGCGTTCAGCTAAACTCCAAAGCTTTATCAGTTTGGCTGTCTGACGGTTCTAACTTTCCAGGTCAGCTTAACTTCCGCAAGGCATTTCAAAACACGCTGGAAAGCCTGCAGGAAATCTATAGCGCCCTGCCCGATGATTGGAAGGTGTGGATAGAATACAAACCATTCGAGCCCAATTTTTACTCAACTACTATTGGCGACTGGGGCCAATCGCTCCTGTTAGCAAATAAACTGGGCGATAAAGCAGCAACGCTTGTAGACCTTGGTCACCACCTTCCGAATACAAATATCGAGCAGATTGTATCCTTACTGCTAATGGAAGGCAAACTGGCAGGTTTCCACTTTAACGATTCCAAGTATGGTGACGATGATCTTACTGTGGGCAGCATTAACCCGTACCAGCTTTTCCTGATATTTAATGAACTGGTTGAAGGAATGGATGCCCGCGGCATGAACCATGCTACTGATCTGGGCTGGATGATAGACGCCTCGCATAACGTAAAAGACCCTATTGAAGACCTTTTACAATCTGTACAGGCAATTAAGATAGCTTATGCCCAGGCTTTAATAGTTGACAAGGCAGCACTTGTGGCAGCACAGCAAAACAATGATGTAACCCTTGCACAGGAAATATTGCAGCAAGCCTACCACACTGATGTAAGGCCGCTTATTGCTGAAGCAAGCCTGCGGGCCGGCGGGGCATTAGACCCCATAGGCGCCTACCGGAAATGTAAAGTAAGGGACAACCTGATAAAAGAACGTGGGGCAAAAACTGTAGCAACGGGATTATAGTAACATCTGCTAATGAGCGCGAAACCGGTAATTGTTGTATTTGATGTTGGCAAGACCAATAAAAAACTATTTCTATTTGATGAGAATTACCAGATAGTTTTTGAAAGGTCGGCACGCTTTATTGAAACGGCTGATGAAGACGACTATCCCTGCGAAAACCTTGAAAGCCTTCGGTTATCTATTTTTGATTCATTAAGCGAGGTTTTCAGGCTAAAGGAATTTAATATAAAAGCAGTAAACTTTTCATCCTACGGGGCAAGCTTTGTTTATGTTGGCAAGGATGGCAAGCCCGTAGCGCCCTTGTACAATTACTTGAAACCCTACCCGGAAGAGCTAAGCAACAAATTTTATTCAAAATATGGTGGCGAAGAAAAATTCAGCATCCAGACAGCATCTCCTGTTTTGGGCAGTCTTAATTCAGGCATGCAATTGTATAGGTTGAAGAAAGAGAAGCCGGAAATATTTAACGAGGTAAAATATGCGCTGCACCTTCCCCAATATTTGAGCTTTTTATTAACCGGGAATTATTGTTCTGACCTTACCAGCATAGGCTGCCATACAGGTATGTGGAATTTTGAAAAAAACCGCTACCACGAATGGATACAGCAGGAAGGAATTGCACTAAAGCTCCCACCAATAATAGCTGCCAATAAAACATCAGCATCCCTTTTCCCGGGTACAAATTTCAAGATCGGGGTAGGTTTGCATGATAGCTCTGCGGCGCTTATACCTTACCTGGTAAATTTTAGCGAGCCATTTATTTTAATATCAACCGGAACCTGGTGTATCAGCTTAAATCCCTTTAACCACTTTACCCTAACAATTGATGAGCTTAAAAAAGACTGTCTGAGCTTTTTACAGTACAAAGGGCAGCCTGTAAAAGCCTCAAGGTTGTTTTCTGGTTATGAATATGAACAGCAGGTAAAGCGGATTGCCGCACATTTTAATACGGATGTTATTAAATACCGCAATATTGTTTACCATCCAGAGATTATTAAAAAGCTGCGTAAAAATCATAAACAGGTTTTATATACCGATGATTTCAAAAAGCAATCCATTTTTGAAACAAGGAACCTGGGTGATTTTAAAAATGATACCGAAGCTTATCATCAGTTGGTGCTCGATTTGATCAATTTGCAATCGGCATCAACTCAATTGGTGCTCAAAGGCACGCCGGTAAAACGAATATTTGTTGATGGCGGCTTCAGTAAAAATAGCGTGTTTATGCACCTGCTTGCTGTAGAGTTTAAAGGGTTGGAAGTATTCGCCGCTTCAATGGCGCAAGCATCGGCAGTTGGAGCTGCATTAACCATACACCAGGCATGGAATACCAAGCCTGTGCCAAGTGATATTATCCAGTTAAAATATTATTCAGCAAACCCGGTTGTAGCCGTTTGAGTTAAAACTACGCGCCATTAACAGCCTTTAATACGCTGATATCCTTATTTTGAAGCAATTGCTGATAATTTATCAGTTGAAATTTTTTGCCAGCCAAATTCCTGAACTCCGGCGAAAGCAGCATGTTTAATTCGGTTTGCCTGTGGAGGCTGGTAAGTGGCTTGCCGTTTTTATCGTTCATCATTTTGCTGTTCATATCTACCAGTACATCCATTTCGGGGCTTGGCGTAGCAGTATGAATAACCATCAGGTTTGGCCTGTCGGGATTAAGCTTGTTATTTATATAATCTAAAAAAGCTGATTTTTTTGTGGCGATCGGTTCTCCCCACATTTCCTTATAGGTTTCACCAAAGTATGATACGCTGCTCAGCGGTGATATGCCCAACTTATACTTTTTGGCAAGCTTTTCTGTCAACGCTCGTAATTCCGGGGTTGAAAGTGCAATGCCCATGTGCGGGTCTATATAGGTTATTTTTAAACCTGTACCCAAAGCCCTTTCAATTTGCGCCGACAGTTCTTTTTCTACTTCATCTAACTTATAACCGCTATTGCTAAAAGCCCTTGTTGATTGGTAAAAATAACCCACGCTATCCACCAAACTCGGTACGGCAGTACGCCCGGTTACCGGCCCCCAGCGGTAATATTTCCACTCAGAAGTAAGCGTTAAATGCACGCCCACACTTATTTGCGGGTTTTTCTTTAAAATATCAACTGCCTCCTGGTACCAGGGGCAGGCAAATTGTACCGATGCTGAAAAAGGCATACCCGTTTCTGCCATCTTCTGCAAAGCCATATTTACCGAATGGTTCATGCCAATATCATCCAGCCGGATTAATAGTTTTGGAAACTTACCTATATCCTGTGCCTGTACATGGTCAAGAGCAATCAAGACAACCAGAGAAAAAACAAGAATTAACTTTTTCATAAAGCTCTATAGGTTATATTTTTAAGGCGTTAATCAGCCAACAGCTTATAAATCTCTTTTTGCGCCTGTATTTCAGGCTTACCTGTAGCAACCGGTACATTCTTTAACTCTTCATCAAGCATCACAGCCTGTATATTATCCTTTAGTTGCAGGTCGATGATTTTCAGCACCTGGGTTTTAATAGCATTGTCATACACAGGGAAGCAAACTTCTATGCGGTGATAGATATTTCTGTTCATCCAATCTGCCGATCCCAAGTACACCTTTTTATCGCCACCGTTGTTGAAAATAAAAACCCGCCCATGTTCAAGGTAACGATCAACAATACGCTTGATAGTAATATTTTCGCTCATGCCCTTAACACCCGGAATAAGGCAGCAGATACTCCGTACTATC
>DASWOZ010000151.1:0-15374 GCA_036398535.1 Mucilaginibacter sp.
ATATGACTACTCATTATGCAATAAGCATACACTTTCAATCCTTTATGTTTACGGCAATATTCCAGGTTATTTATAAACTCTTCGCAATAATCATTGCGCGTAAATATATCTATCCAGCCAACAATTGTTAGTGTTATAAAAAATGGAAGGTCTGTGTTGGCTTTATGTAGTTCGGACATGATTTTTTACTGCGGCAAGATGTCGCTCTTTATTGCTCACCCGGCCAGAGCCGAGCGAGTGCTGTTCTTTTTATTTTATCCCCATTCATTGCAGTCGCTCGGCTCCAGCCGAGTGACCTTATATTCACAAGTCTTTGGCCTAAAGCCTTACCCCACCAATTCCATCATCTTCAAAATACTATCCGCGTACTCACGGTTATTGGCCAGGCGGGGTACTTTATGCTGACCGCCTAATTTGCCTTTTTCTTTCATCCAGTTAAAAAAAGTGCCTTTAGGGGCCTTTCTGATTATCGGGCGGCGCAAGGCCATATCTTTAAAGCGCTTGGCGTCATAGTCGGAGTTGATGCGGCGCAGCGTTTCATCCAGCAGATCAATAAAACGTTCAAACTCGGCGGGCTTTTTTTCAAATTCAATGATCCATTCGTGGGCGCCGCATTCTTTATCATTAAAATATACAGGGGCGGCGGTATAATCCCTGACGATGGCTCCCGTTTGCTGGCAGGCTTCGTCTAATGCACGCTCGGCATTGTCAATAATCAGTTCTTCGCCAAAGGCATTGATGAAGTGTTTGGTACGCCCGGTAATTTGTATGCGGTAAGGTAGCAGCGAAGTAAAGCGAATGGTATCTCCAATTAAATAGCGCCATAACCCGGCATTAGTGCTGATAATGAGCGCATAGTTTTTATCCAGTTCTACCTCATCCAGTGTTAAGGTTGCGGGCGTTTCATCATATAAGTTTTCTAAAGGCAAAAACTCGTAGAAAATGCCATAGTCTAACATAAGCAGCATATCGCCGCCATTGTCTGTATCCTGTATGCCGAAGAATCCTTCGGACGCGTTATAGGTTTCCAGGTAATACATGCTGTCGCTGGGGATCAGCTTTTTAAATTGTTCGCGGTAGGGCGTAAAGTTAACCGCGCCATGAAAGTACAGCTCCAGGTTGGGCCATATTTCCAACATATTTTTTTTGCCTGTTATTTCTAATATCCGTTTTAATAATACAATGTTCCAGGTGGGGACACCGCCCAGGCTGGTTACGTTAACATCCTTGGTGGCCATTGCCACTTTCTCTATCTTTTCCTCAAAATTGTCCATGAGGGTAATATCCAAATTGGGTGTACGGTGAAACTCGGCCCAAAATGGCAAATTCTTCATAATTACAGCCGAAAGATCGCCAAAAGAAGTATCTGCACTTAGTGAACTGATTTGGTGGCTACCGCCCAGCGTTAATATCTTCCCGGTAAACATGCGGGCATTGGGGCGGTTGTTAAAATAGATAGTAAGCAGATCTTTACCGCCTTTAAAGTGACATTCCTCTAACGACTCCTCACTAACCGGGATAAACTTGCTACGATCATTAGTAGTACCTGATGATTTGGCAAACCACTTTATTTCAGACGGCCAAAGCACATTTTTTTCGCCTTTGAGCATACGTTCAATATAAGGCTTTAGCGTATCATAGTTTTGGATAGGGACACGCTGCTTAAACTCATCCAGACTATTAACGCTTTTATAATCGTATTTTTTGCCCCATTCCGTATTACCGGCCAGGGTGACCAATTGTTCAAACCATTCTTCCTGTACCTCGTTGGGATATTTCATAAAAAGCTCTATCTGGTGGATACGCTTTTTCATGAACCAGGTAAAAACAGAGTTAAAAATTGTCATAAGCGATCAGATTTTTACGGAGCAAAGGTTTTTCTTTTCAGCACAAAATTGGCCCCTAAATAAACTTTACGCACCATTTCATTTTCGGCCAGTACCTCTGGCACTCCCGACTCTAATATCTTACCTTCAAACAACAGGTACGCACGGTCGGTTATGGAAAGTGTTTCCTGCACGTTATGGTCGGTGATTAATATACCAATGTTGCGGTGTTTTAATTTTGCCACCATAGATTGTATCTCTTCTACCGCAATAGGGTCAACACCCGCAAAGGGTTCATCCAGTAAAATAAAGTTAGGTTCGGCAGCTAATGCACGGGCTATCTCGGTACGCCTGCGTTCGCCCCCCGACAAAAGATCACCACGATTGCGGCGTACTTTATGTAAACTAAATTCGTCTATTAAAGTTTCCAGTTTTTCCTGTTGCTTGTCTTTGGGCATATCGCCCATTTCCAGTACCGCCTTAATATTATCTTCCACCGTCAGCTTTCTAAATACCGAAGCTTCTTGCGCCAAATAGCCTATTCCTTTCTGCGCGCGGCGGTACATGGGGTCGGTAGTTATTTCTTCGTCATCCAAAAAAATATGACCCTCGTTAGGTTTCACCAAGCCTACTATCATATAAAAAGAAGTGGTTTTGCCCGCGCCATTTGGCCCCAGTAACCCCACAATCTCGCCCTGTGCCACGTTGAATGAAACATCGCTAACAACCGCACGCTGTTTGTATTTTTTTACTAAATTTTCTGCTCTTAAAATCATTTTTAATTCAAAAGTTAAAATTCAAAATTCAAAAAGCCGGCAAATAGATATTCGTTTTTGACTTTTTAATTTTGACTTTTGATTTACATTCTTATTCCTTTTATATTTAACTGTATTGATCTCCGTTCCCGCCAGATGTTCTCTTCAATAGTATAACAAATGTCGAAAGGTACATCCTTTTTTATTTTATCAATATAATCTGCATGGTTAAAAGCAATGCAATCAAACATGGGCGTACCTTCCTGCATCACCGTCATTTTTAAATGTTTTTCGCCTGCAAGCCCTGCATTACCGCTAACATACACATTTTTGGTTAGGAAAACCGGCAGCATATTTTCAGGCCCAAATGGAGCCAACTGGTTTAATATCCTGAAAAACTTAGCCTCTATCTGGCTCAAATGCAGTTCGGCGTCAATTGTTATTTGCTGTATCAACTGCTCGGCAGTAATATTGGCGCTCACTACTTCTTCAAACCGGTCAATAAAAGCGGGTACATTCTCAGGGTGCATCGTTAGGCCAGCGGCATACTTATGCCCGCCAAATTGTATCAGCAAATCACTGCATTCACATAAGGCCTCATACAAATCATAACCCAAAACCGACCTTGCCGAACCGGCCACATGTCCGTTTGAACGGGTTAACACTACGGTAGGACGGTAATATTTTTCAGTAAGCCGTGAAGCTACAATACCAATTACTCCCTTGTGCCAATCTTCATTATATACCACGGTAGATTTGCGGCCTATCAATACCTCATTGGTGTCGATCATGCTTAAAGCTTCATCCGTAATTTTAAGATCATGGCCCTTGCGTTCGGTATTTTTTATGTTGATCAGCTCGCCTTTGGCTTGTGCCTCGGCCTCTGTACAGGCAATCAGCAATTCAACCGCATGTTTGGCATCGTCAATACGCCCGGCGGCATTAATGCGTGGGCCTAATGAAAATACAATATCAGATATGGTATAATTGGTGCTTCGCCCTGCAACTTCCATTAGTTTTTTAAGGCCTATGCAAGGATCTGTATTAATTTTTTGAAGGCCCAGAAACGCCAAAACCCGGTTCTCGCCGGTTATGGGTACAATATCGCACGCTATGCTTACGGCTACCAAATCAAAATAACAACTTACGTCTTCAAAGGGCAGATCATTCTTTTCCGAATAAGCCTGTATCAGCTTAAATCCAATTCCGCAACCTGATAGCTCTTTATATGGATAAGCACAATCCGCACGCTTGGGATCAAGCACCGCTACTGCCGCCGGCAAATCAATGCCGGGCGTATGGTGATCGCAAATAATAAAATCAATATTTTTTTCATTGGCATATGCTATTTTATCCACTGATTTTATGCCGCAATCTAAAGCAATGATCAATGAAAATCCATTCGCGGCAGCATAGTCAATTCCCTGCGTAGAAATGCCATAGCCTTCTACATAACGGTCTGGTATATAATATTCAATTTGCTCATGATGCTTTTTAAAAAAACTATAAACTACGGCAACAGCGGTAGTGCCATCCACATCATAATCACCATAAACCAGTATTTTTTCGCCGGTTTTAATGGCGGCCTCAATACGCAAAATGGCTTTTTCCATATCCTGCATCAGGAAGGGATCATGCAGTTGTAAATGACTTGGGCGAAAGAAGTATTTGGCTTCATCGAAGTTATTTATGCCCCGGTGAATAAGCAACGCACTTAAAATGGGATCAATATTCAATACGCCGGCCAAACTATCTATCAGAGTTGTATCCGGCATTTCCCTAATCGTCCACCGTTTATTCATATCTTTGTTGCTTCAAACAGTAAATATACTTATTGAGTTATTATAACGGATAAATTACATCCAAAAACACATTATATAATGAACATTTTTGCTTTAGGTGAGGGCTCTTATTCTGTTGATGCTTCCAAAAAATTTATTCCCTTTGACCCGCAAACCGACAACCCTAAAGACCGCCCCGCCTCATTATTTATCCATGTTAATCCATTCCTGGTACAAACGGATAATGACCTGATTTTATTGGATAGCGGACTGGGTTATAAAGATACCCGTGATGAATTATTTTTGCACCAGCATATCCGTAACACCGGTTTTGAACCGGAGGATGTAACGCTGGTATTAATGTCGCACCTGCATTATGATCATTCGGGCGGATTAGTGGTAGAACGTAATGGGAAACTGGAGCCCAGCTTTCCGGCAGCCACCCATGTGATACAACGCCAGGAATGGGCAACAGGCCTGATAGGTAAATCATCTTATCACAAAGAAATATTTGAGGCGATGGATGGGCAAGTTAAAATAGACTTTGTGGAGGGCAGCGGTACGTATAAACCGGGAATAAACTACGAGCTATCCGGCGGACACTGCCCCTTTCACCAGGTATTTTGGATAGAAAGCAACGGCGATAAATGTTTTTTTGGAGGCGATGAATTGCCCGAGCCCGAACAATTGATACGAAAGTTTGTAGCCAAATACGATTATGACGGGCGTAAGGCTATGCAACTACGCGAAGAATATGGCAAAAAAGCCGCTGCCGAAGGTTGGGCCTGTTTATTTTATCATGCAAAATCAACCGCGGTGGCTAATGTTACTTATAACGATGAGCATTTCGGGATCGTACCCCTTTAATGGTTCACTTCGTCTTCCAGCATTTCTTTTATTTTTTCGATGCTAAGCGGCTTTGAAACAAAATTGCGTACCAGCGGATAGGAACGTGCCTTGCTTATATCGTTACTAAAAACAGATGAAGAAATAATATAGATCTTGCTTTTACCCAATGGGTCTATATTCAGGCGCTTATATTCGTCTAAAAACTCCCATCCGTTCATGATGGGCATGTTAATATCCAGCAAAATAAAATCGGGTAATTTGGCAGGATCAACTTTTTGTATTCCGGTAAGCTCATCTATAGCAAACCGGCCATTAAGGCAAGCTTTAATATCTGCATTATTAATAGCCTTTTTGATTAGCTTAATAGAAATGAAATTATTTATCTCATCGTCATCAACTAATAAAATACTAATAGGAGGGCTTTGACTATTCATATCTGCTTATACGGGCTATAAATTAAAAGGTTGTATTCCTATTAGTTGTAATAACATCAATTAAAAAATTGTTTCAAGATTATGAAAAATTAATGATTATTGATGGTATTTAACCATTAATTTATTATGAATATACTAAATGCCATCAAAATGCCAATTGTTTTAAATATAATTGGATAGTGTTTTCCAGTCCATAATACAACGCATCGCTTATTAAAGCATGCCCAATGCTCACCTCATCTAAGTAAGGAATGTTTTCGGCAAAGTATTTTAAGTTATGCAAATCCAGGTCATGACCGGCATTAATACCTAAACCATTTTTTTGAGCCACTTCTGCCGCTTGTATATAAGGGGCAATAGCCTTTTCTTTTCCGGTTTGATATTGATGCGCGTAGGCTTCGGTATACAGCTCAACACGGTCAGTACCGGTTTTAGCTGCGCCCTCAACCATTTTTGCTACCGGGTCAACAAATATGGAAACACGTATACCTGCCGCTTTAAATACAACTATAATATCTTTTAAATAATGCTCATTGGCTACGGTATCCCAACCATGGTTAGAAGTGATCTGCCCTAAAACATCGGGCACCAGGGTTACCTGCGCTGGTTTATTAGCTAATACCAGATCTACAAATTTTTGTTCCTGGCAATTACCTTCAATATTAAATTCGGTAGTTAACACTTTTTTTAACTCAAACACATCATCATAGCGGATATGTCTTTCATCGGGCCGCGGATGTACGGTTATCCCTTCGGCGCCAAAACGCTCACAATCTAATGCTACTTGTACCAGGTTTGGGTTATTACCACCACGCGAATTACGTAAAGTGGCTATTTTATTTATATTGACAGATAAGCGGGCCATATTTATTTCGGATTTCAGATGTTCAATTTCGAATTTAGTATTTATAAGTTTGCATTGGAGAGATTATTGTTAATAAATTAAATACCCCGGCTGCAAGGCAAAACTATGAAACAACTATTAAAACAATTGTCATTATTTCTTTTACTAACAGGTTCAATTATTACCGCTAATGCGCAGGGCAATTATTTAAAAATACAAAACTACCAGGTATACTATGGTTGGGCAAAGCACTTTCCGCAAGACTGGATGATACTGCGTCGTTTTGAAAATGAAGGTAAAACATTTTACCTGTTGGTAAACCCCCAAACGCTTGCCACCAAAATTGACGAAACTAACTTTTACGAAGTTAAAGGCATGACCATAGCAGAAGCCCGTACGTTTTTTAAAAGCACGCCCTACCAAAAAGCACTGAATAAGGCCGAAAGTCAATCTATTAAATTACAGGATGCGGGTATAGAAAGTGGTGTACCTAAAGAAATGGGCATTAGCTTAACGGCTGACCTTTGCCCATCGCACCGCCCGCTGGACAGGCGGATATTTACCGACATCATTGCCGAATTTAAAAAGGTAGAGCATCCGGTGCCCATTGCCTTATCAATTACAGGTATTTGGATGCGCCAGCATCAGCATGATTTAGAATGGCTAAAGCAGCTACAACAAAACCAGGAAATTTATATTACCTGGATAAATCACTCATTTAATCACCGGGTAAGTTTAAAAGCGCCGCTTAAAGAAAACTTCTTACTGGAGCCCGGCACCAATATTAATTATGAAGTATTGGAAACCGAGAAAGCTATGCTCAAAAATGGATTGCTGCCATCGGTATTTTTCCGTTTCCCCGGGTTAATTTCCGATAAGCAATTAGTGTATCAAATTACTGATTTTGGCCTGATTCCAATAGGTACCGATGCCTGGCTGGCAAAGGGCCAGGAGCCGCAGGCCGGCAGTATTGTATTAATTCATGGCAATGGGAATGAACCTGTTGGCGTTAACGATTTTATTAAGCTGCTGCAATCAAAAACCAAACAAATTGCCGATAAGCAATGGCTGCTGTATGACCTTCGCCAAAGTGTTGACGAGGAGTTTGAAACCTCGAACTAAGTTCATTTATCATGGGTAATTTATCATAACAGCAACTATTTGGCCGATACCGTGTTGTTATCCATATTATCAAACTGAGTATGAGATACAGGCCAATAATATATTTAGCAACTATCCTGCTATTAACCGCTGCTGCCTGCAAAAGTAAAACAGGCGCCTCTGTTGCGGATACAACAGCCACTGCAATTAATGCCATCAAGCCAAAGGGGCCGCCGCCAGCTTGGGCGCCGGATATGAAACCACAAATGCAAACCGTAATAGAAAAGCTGCAAAGCTTTGGCGACCAATCCATTGAAACTCTTGGCGTAGGCATGGCCCGCAGAAACCATACCGCCACCGATGCCGTAATGGGAGTAATGAAGGATAATCATATCCCTATACCGGTTTATAATGTAGATACTACAGGTACAGATATTGCTGCCGCATGGGGCAAGGTTCACCTGCGCATCTATACACCTAAAACAGGTAAGGGGCCGTTCCCGGTAATTGTTTATTATCATGGTGGTGGTTTTGTATTAGCCGGTATTAACGTTTATGACGCATCGGCAAATATTCTGGCCGAAAAAGTAGGCGCCATCGTAATATCTGTCGGCTATCGTTTGGCACCGCAATATAAGTTCCCTTATGCACATAATGATGCTTTCCTGGCCTATCAATGGGCACTTAAAAATGCGGCTGCTATTAAAGGCGATTCCACCAAAATTGCCGTGGCGGGCGAAAGTGCGGGGGGCAACCTGGCGGTTGCTACGGCTATGAAAGCCCGCGATTTCAAAATTAAATTACCTGTTGCAGTGTTAGCCATTTACCCGGTAGCCGGCTCAAATATGAAAACGCCATCCTATTTAAAAAATGAAACGGCGCTGCCATTAAACAAACCGATGATGACCTGGTTCCTTAAAAAATATCTGAACAACATGGCCGAAACTAAAAGCCCGCTGATTGATCTGGTTAGCGCTAACCTGACAGGCCTGCCGCCTACTACCATTATTACTGCCGAAATTGACCCGCTACAATCTGAAGGAATCAAACTTGCCGAAAAATTAAAGGCTGATGGCGTTATGGTAAACAGTAAAAACTACGATGGCGTTACGCACGAATTTTTTGGCATGGGCGCCGTAGTACCCGAAGCTAAGGATGCAGAAATATATGCCGTGGCCCAGTTGAAAAAAGTATTTGGCATAAAATAACACCACCCGTTGCCACCTATAATTGGCAGTAATGTTCCAAATGGAATTCTCACTGGCAAATCGATAATGCCAGTCAGGGCAACCATAATAATATTTCGTATTTTGGTAGCTCATGCAAAACCAGGCGCAACATTTTCACAAAACCCGTATAGCCCCCACGCCCAGCGGATATTTACATTTGGGCAATGTGTTATCATTTTCTTTAACGGCTGCCTTAGCTAAAAAAACAGATGCCAAAATTTTGCTGCGTATAGATGATCTTGACAGGGAACGCGCAAACAAATTATACATACACGATATTTTTGATACGCTGAATTTTTTAGCTATCCCCTGGCATGAGGGGCCACTGAATATGCACGATTATGAAAGCAACTGGTCGCAAGTACACCGAATGCCCATTTATGAAAAAGCGTTGCAGCACTTAAAAGACAATAACGCCATATTTGCCTGTACATGCTCAAGGACGCAGATGCAATCCTGCACCTGCAGGCAAAAGGCACTTCCGTTTGATGCGGCCAATACCTGCTGGCGGTTAATAACAGATAACCAGGCAGTAGCTATAAAAACATTAAACAACGAAACTATCCGGGCATCCTTACCCGATGCTATGCACAATTTTGTGGTAAAAAAGAAGGATGGCTACCCCGCTTACCAACTGGCATCTTTAATAGACGACCTGCATTTTGGCATTGACCTGGTTGTACGCGGGGAAGATCTGTGGCCCTCTACTATCGCGCAGCATTATTTGGCTTTATTGTTAGATATGCCCGAATTTCAAAAAATAACCTTTCATCACCACGCGCTTATTATGGCATCTGCCGATAAAAAGTTGTCTAAATCTGCAGGGGCTACTTCCATAAATTACCTGCGCAAACAGGGTAAAAAACAGGTAGATATTTACACAGCTATAGCCGGGCTATAATTATGTTTTCCGCATCCTGGCCTCTTCCAAGTCCAGCTCACGTTCTTTAGCCCGTATCAGGTGATCGCCATACTCTTTACTCTTATGCATTTTTTTAAGCTCATTTCTTCGGACATCGATGATCTCCAGCAGCATCTGGCGGTAGGTTTTTAGGAAGGATGGCGAAATATCGCCGTCAGCAGATAAATTATTACCTGCAATTTCAGCCATTCGCTCATACCTTTCCTTTACACGGCTAAATACAGGTATTTCGGTGATCTCCTTAGCGCAGTTATTTTCCAGATAGTCCACTACAGCCGTAGCAAGCCTGTACCTGATCTCGTGTTCCTGCTGTATGTCATTTTCCTGTACCTCCAGTTTCATGATACGCAGTATAAAAGGCAAGCTCAGCCCCTGAAGGATCAATGTAAAGAAGATCACTACAAAAGTGATGAACAGGATCAGGCTCCGGTGCGGAAAACTGGTTCCGTTAGCCAGGGTTAAAGGCACAGCCAGTGCCGATGCCAGCGAAACCACCCCGCGCATCCCACTCCAGCCGATGATAAAAACGGGTTTCCAGCTCAATTTGCCTTCTCTTTCCACTACTCTGTGGCTAAGTAGCCTTGGTACATAAGCCGATGGAAATACCCAAAGTAAACGGATGATGATCGTAACCAGGCTAATCACCACCGCATAAAGGATAACGTGCGACAAAGAATAATTCCCGATGCCTTTAATAATATCCGGCAGTTGCAGGCCAATCAGGATGAACACAACCCCATTTAATAAAAAAGTCAGCACCGTCCAAACGGTCATGGATTGTAAGCGGGAATTGTATGCAAAAATTTCGGCAGAGCGAAAGGACAGGAATAGCCCGCCGCTTACTACCGCCAATACGCCCGAGTAGTGAAAATGTTCAGCCGTCAGGTACATCAGGTACGGGGTGATCAGCGTAAGCGCGGTATCAATGCTTGGCGTGGTTGGCAAAAACCGGTGAATTACGTAGGCCACATGCGCAATAGCCAGACCGATGAGGATACCCATCACCACTACCGACAGAAAATCGGCAGCCGCGTTCCAGAAAACAAACCGGCCGGTGAGCACAGCAAGCAGCGCGAAGCGGAACACGATTAAACTGGATGCGTCATTAACCAGGCTTTCTCCTTCCAAAATAGCGATTACCCGCCTCGGTACTTTAAGGTCATGAAAAACAGAAGCGGCGGCAACAGCATCCGGGGGCGAAATGATCCCGCCAAGTAAAAAGCCGAGCGCCAGCGAGCAATCAGGTATGAGCCAGTGTGAAACCAGCGCAACAGCCGTTGCTGTAAATATAACCAGGCCAAAGGCCAGCAAGCTAATGGGTCTTTTTAGGTTCCAGAACTCACTCCACGAGGTGTTCCAGGCAGCGGAATACAAAAGCGGCGGCAGAAAGATCACAAATATAATATCAGGATCCATTTTTACGGCCGGAACACCGGGTATAAAGCTGATAATGAGGCCGGCGATAACCAGGAGTATCGGATAGGAAATTTTAAGTTTATCACTTAATAAAGCCAGCATAGATACGGCAAACAGCAGCGAAAGTACTAATAGCAAATTATCTTCCAGCATAGGCCTGTATAGGTATTAATGACAATTAATTGCTAAAGTAACAGAAAAAGATAAATAGTCCACGGTTTTTGGACAGTTACCTATACCGACCGGAGGCGCTGATTACTTAATTACGGATATTTGCTCATTACAGCACATTTGGGGCAACAAAAAGCCTCTAAATCATGGCAATAATATAGCCCGCCATGTCCTTGAGCAAGCGTTGGTTTAGCGTGGCAAGGTCATCGCATATTGAATTAATATTGAGTGAGTCTTAATGAAGCGATATTACTGCTGTTAATCAACTAACCCCGACTTACACTACGCTGGTCGGCCTCTTTCCGCGCAGAGAGGGCTACAAAAAATTTAAAAGCGATTCTCCTGATAATATGGCAAAACAATGCCCATTTAAGTGGTTTTTTAACAAACTGCTATAATCAGTGATGATGATTATATTTTGTGTAATAAAACTAAGCGCTATGAAACAGGAAGTAATTACCTTAAATTTACCATTATAATTACAATTGATGAAAGACGACATAATAGCCTGGCTCCAAACTATTGAAGCATTGAAGGATGTACCGGTTGAGCAACTACATTGGTTGTATGAACATAGTGCTGTACAGGAGCTTGAAACAGGTGCCCATATTTTTGACACCCAGGACCTTATAAAAGGCACTTTTATAATTATTGAAGGTAAATTCAGGATCTGTATTGTGCAGGGTGAAGGGTTAAGAGAGGTGGCGGTATTTGAACCAAAATCAATCACCGGCTACCTGCCATTTTCGAGGGGCAAATCCTTCCCGGGTTTTGGCGAGGTTTTGGAACACTTAAAATATTTATTCCTGCCGGTTGAAAAGGCGGAGGAAATGATTCGTACGCAGTTTGAACTGACACAGGCGTTGGTACATGTGATGACTACCCGGGTGCGGGATTTTACCGCTTTTCAACAGCAAAATGAAAAAATGATGGCGTTGGGTAAACTTTCGGCAGGTTTGGCGCATGAGCTGAATAATCCGGCGGCGGCGGTAGTAAGAGGTGCGGCATCATTGTTACAGCATTTAAAATTAGCGCCAGAAACTTTTAAAAAAATAATGGCTGCTAAGATCAGTGTTGCTGATGTGGATTATGTGAGTGATAAATTATTCGCTGTTTTATGCCGCACAGAAATGGTGGAATTGACCATGATGCAACGCTCATCCCTGGAGGACGACCTGTTGGACTGGATGGATGAATATAATATGCCCAACCGCCATGAAATTGCAGAAAATCTGGTTGATTTTGGGTTCACCGTTGTTGATCTGGAAGATCTTAAACGGCACATTTCTGCAGAGGCGCTACCGCCTGTTTTGGGCTGGATCAATAATAACCTGGTTACTGAAAAAATGGTGATCGATATGGAAGCGGCCTCGCGCCGGATTGCCGATCTGGTGGGCGCGGTAAAAAACTTTACACACATGGATCAGGGCCAGGGCAAGCAATATGCCGATATACATAAAGGCATCCGTAACACGCTTACCATGTTGCAACATAAAATAAGGCATTGTAACGTACAGGTAATTGAACAATTTGATAAGACATTACCGGAAGTGAACGCTATGATTGGTGAATTGAATCAGGTTTGGACCAACCTGATAGATAACGCGCTTGATGCCATGCAACCCCATGGAAAAGGGATATTGGAAATAAAAACGGCAATGGCTAAAGATTGTGTACAGGTGGCTATTATTGATAATGGTACCGGTATTCCTGACGATATTAAAAGCAGAATATTTGATCCGTTTTATACTACTAAAGAAGTTGGAAAGGGTACCGGGCTGGGGCTTGACGTGGTAACGCGGATTGTTAAACAGCACCAGGGAGCCATAAAACTAAATTCGGCCCGGGGAAGAACGGAGTTTATAGTAGAGTTTCCGATTAACGGATAAAATAAATTAACAGACCAAACAATAATGACAAATTTGCCAATCATATTTTGTATTGATGACGATGCCCAGGTATTAAGAGCTATTACCCGCGATTTAAAAAGCAAATACCGGCATGGCTATAGAATATTGAGCACTACCATGGTGCGCGAAGGTTTGGAGAGTTTATTGGAGCTTAAAAATAAGGGAGAAACCATAGCGTTATTTATTTCGGACCAGCGAATGCCGGAAATGGACGGGGTAAGTTTTTTGGAAAAAACAATAGCGTTTTATCCTGAGGCCAAACGGATATTGCTTACTGCTTATTCTGATAAGGATGCAGCTATTAAGGCCATTAACGCCGTAAAATTAGATTACTACCTTATTAAACCATGGGACCCGCCTGAAGAAAAACTGTACCCGGTTATTGACGACCTGCTGGAAGACTGGCAGGTAGATTATTATCCTGTTTTTAAAGGTATCAAGGTAATTGGTTATCAGTATACTGTACAATCGCATGAAGTAAAAGACTTTTTAGCGGGTAACCTGGTGCCTTATCAATGGCTGGACATACAGGCGGAGCCCGAGGGCAATAAGCTTTTGGAAATTAACGGATTAAATCACGATCAACTACCTGTTGTTTTTTTGGAAGACGGCAGCTACATGGTTAAACCGGGCATTGCCGAAATTGCGGCAAAAATTGGTTTAAACCCACAGGTGGAGCGTCAGGATATTTATGATGTGGTGATTATTGGGGCAGGGCCGGCAGGTATGGCAGCCGGTGTATATGGCGCATCTGAAGGGTTAAAAACTTTGCTGATCGAGCGCCGGGCACCGGGTGGACAAGCGGGTACCAGTTCGCGTATTGAAAACTACCTGGGCTTTCCGACCGGTTTAAGCGGGGCAGAATTAACCCGTAGGGCAATGACCCAGGCGGCACGGTTGGGCACGGAGTTCCTGTCGCCAAAAGCGGTACATGCCATTGCGCAGATTGACGGCTATAAAAAGATATTTCTGGATGATGGCGCGGAGATCAATACACGCAGCATTGTTATTACCACCGGGGTGGATTACCGTAAACTGGAAACTAAAGGTGTAGATAATTTTACCGGCGCCGGCATTTATTATGGCGCTGCCATGACTGAAGCTACGGCCTGTAAGGACAAAGAAGTTTT
The DNA here is from genome assembly GCA_036398535.1 of Mucilaginibacter sp. Lineage (GTDB taxonomy): Bacteria > Bacteroidota > Bacteroidia > Sphingobacteriales > Sphingobacteriaceae > Mucilaginibacter. The sequence continues at coordinate 14,369 of DASWOZ010000151.1, forward strand.
TATAGTGGGTGGTGGCAATTCTGCAGGGCAAGCGGCCATGTACCTGTCTAAATTTGCCAGGAACATTTATATTGTTATTCGCAGAGATGACCTTATCCGCACCATGTCTGCATATCTTATTGACCAGATCAAGGCAACCGCAAATATTCATATTTGTCCTAAAACAAAAATTACGGAAGCTATGGGCTCGAACAGATTAGAGCAACTGGAACTGGTTAATATAGAAAATTGCCAATCGGAAATTAAACCTGCGGATGCTTTGTACATATTTATTGGCGCTAAACCGTTTACCGAATGGATAGAGCTGGATATATTAAAAGATGACAAAGGATTTATTGAAACCGGGCGCGAGCTGAAAAAGTACCACGCCTTTGAAAAAGTATGGAAACAAAAGCGTGATCCTTATTTATTGGAAACCAGTTGCCCCGGCGTTTTTGCTGCCGGTGATGTAAGAGCAGGCGCCATGAACAGGGTGGCTTCGGCGGTTGGTGAAGGGTCAATGGCTATTAGTTTTGTACACAAGTACCTGGCAGAAGTAAAATAATTATCAAGATAGGGATATTGATAAAATTAAGGGAGAATTGACAACTTTTTAAAAGTTGTCAATTCTGATGCCAGCTAAACGCTACCAACAGCCAGTTCAAATAATTAACGGTCAAATGGGAGGCACTCTTCGCGGCCGTTATCCATGAACAGATTATGCTAATCTATTATGTCATTGCGAGCGTAGCGTGGCAATCTCGTCTCTGGCAGGCTTGCCCGCTATCTGTCAGCGAGGAGATTGCTTCAACCGCACATATCCCTCGCATTGCCCTTGTTTCGCAATGACATGGTGGGGATATTGGGGTGGTATAATTCAAATAATAACTATGTCATTGCGAGAGTAGCGTGGCAATCGCATCCCCGACAGGCTGGCCCGCTATATCTGTCAGCGAAGAGATTGCTTCAACCGCACATGCCCCGCATTGCCCTTGTTTCGCAATGACATGGCGGGATATTGGGGTGG
>DASWOZ010000152.1:0-2456 GCA_036398535.1 Mucilaginibacter sp.
ATACCTTGTTTTTTAAGAATGCGAGCCAGTTGTTTAGATATTTCTTCATCCTCTAACGGAACAATGTTATCTAAATACTCAACAACAGTAACCTGTGTGCCTATTGAGTTATAAAAATAGGCAAACTCAATACCAATAGCGCCCGATCCAACTACGATCAGTGATTTTGGTTTTTTAGGCAAGATCATCGCCTGGCGATAGCCGATTACTTTTTTACCATCCTGCTTTAAGTTTGGTAACTCACGTGAGCGGCCACCTGTAGCTATGATGATATGCTTTGCAGTAAACTCTTTTGAGCCATCATTGCCTTTAACTTCAACAACGCCTTTACTTTTTAATTTACCATAACCAATAATAACATCGATCTTGTTTTTCTTCATTAAAAATTGAACACCTTTGCTCATGCCGTCGGCTACGCCGCGGCTTCTTTTAATTACACTTTCAAAATCAACTTCGCCGCCATTTACTGTAATGCCATATTCGGCAGCGTGATTTATGTATTCAAACACCTGGGCGCTTTTTAACAGCGCCTTAGTAGGGATACAACCCCAGTTGAGGCAAATGCCTCCTAAAGATTCTTTTTCAACTATTGCTGTTTTTAAACCGAGCTGTGAAGCACGGATTGCAGCCACATAACCACCAGGGCCCGATCCTATAACAATTACATCGTAATTCATATATACTTAAATTATAGTCTTTGATTTTTTTGAATGGCAAAGCTAAGTAAAAGGGCTGAATTGTAGAAACGTGTTTTGTAGGCTGCAAGTCATACTCATTAAATTGTATCAGCATTGTGGTGTAACTATTAATTGAATTAATTATCAACAACTTATGTGAAAATGATCGCTCTTAATATGATCTAATTCATATATTCCTATTTTTTTTATTAAATGTTGATAATTATATAACAATTGGTAACAATTACTTAATATAGGCAATGTGGGTAAGAATTATCTTTGCTCGTTAATTAATTTATTCATTATTCATTTAAAGAAAAAAAGTATGAGGAAGTATTTACTTCTATTTTTAATCGCATTTTTTACAACCACATGTACTGTGTTTGCACAAAACGGCGACAAATTAGTAACAGGCAAATTGCTTGATGCGCAAACCAAAGACCCGCTTATTGGCGCTACGGTTACGGTAAAAGATACCAAAGTTGCAGCAGCAGCAGGGCTTGATGGCTCTTTTAAAATTAATGTGCCGGCGGGCAGTCAGGTATTAGTGATTACCTATGTTGGTTATGTGCCCAAAGAAATTACTATTGATCCATCTGCCAAGGATATAGGTATTATTGTACTTCAGCCAAGTTCATCATCCATAAATGAAGTTACCATTACCGGTGACGTTGCTATTGACAGAAAAACACCGGTAGCTGTTTCAACTATTGGTGCACAATTTATTGAAGAAAAAACTGGCAACCAGGATATTCCTGAACTTTTAAATGTTATACCGGGTGTTTTTGCAACTAATCAAGGTGGTGGTTTTGGCGATTCACGTATTAATATCCGAGGTTTTTCGAGCGCAGCAGGCTCAGGTAACGTAGCGTTAACAATTAACGGTATCCCGGTAAATGATATGGAAAGTGGTGCCATATTCTGGTCTGATTTTGCCGGTTTGGTTGACGTATCAACTTCTATACAAGTACAGCGTGGTTTAGGTGCTTCTAAAATTATTGTGCCGTCATTTGGTGGTACTATTAATATTACTACCCGCAACACTGATGCTGAAAAAGGTGGATATATTTCACAAACTATAGGGAGCGATGGGTATGAAAAAACTGCCGTGTTAATTTCATCAGGGTTAAATAAGAATGGCTGGGCCACAACCTTCCAGGGTGCAAGAGTAAGTGGTAATGGTTATGCAAATGGACTTAACTTTTTAGGTTATAACTATTTCTTTAATCTTTCAAAAGTTTTATCTCCAAATCAAACTATCTCCTTTAATGTGTTTGGAGCAACCCAAACGCACGGTCAAAGACCATCAGAAAGTATTGCAATGTATCAAAATGCTCCGCAAGGCCTTCGTTGGAATTATCAAAACAGTGTTAAAGATGGTAAGGAATTTACTCCCTATAATAACTTCTTTAGCAAGCCTGTGTTCTCTATCAATCATGAGTGGACAATTAATTCAAAATCAAGCTTATCAACCGTTGCATATGGTACTTATGGCTCAGGCGGCGGAGGCTCAATAGGTGGTACTGCAGCGCCAAGAATTGCCGGAACTAACATTTATACGCCGCTCGATTATACAGCGGTTGAAAAAACCAATGCCACAAGTATTGATGGTTCAGCCGGGACTTATCTATATGCTTCACATAATGATCATGTTGAATATGGAGTAAGAAGCACTTATAAAACCTTATTAGGTAAAAATATTGATCTGCAGGTAGGTGTTGATGCACGATATTATATAGGTACTCACTATGAGGTGGTGACTGATTTGCTGGGTGCAGA
>DASWOZ010000153.1:0-2250 GCA_036398535.1 Mucilaginibacter sp.
AATCAAAGGCCTGGATCAAAATTCCATCTTTTGATAAATAGCCGGAGGTTAACGGCAAACCAATTAATGCCAGCCCTGCAATTACAGCAGTAACAAAAGTAAACGGCAGCTTTTTACGCAAGCCGCCCATGCTTAAAATATTTTGAGGGTCAATGTCTAAATTATTGTCTTCTTTAACATGCTGCATCTGGTGTATTACAATACCGGCTACCAAAAACAATAAGCATTTAAAAAAAGCATGTGTTACCAAATGAAATAAGGATGAAGCATAAGCGCCAATACCCATAGCCATAGTCATGTAACCTAACTGCGATATGGTAGAATAGGCCAGTATCCGTTTCAGATCATTTTGAGTAAGCGCTATCGTAGCGGCCATAAAAGCGGTAAAGCAGCCAATAACGGCAAGTACGGTCAGCTCATTTGTAGTGAATAATGGATAAACCCTGCCCAATAAAAACACGCCTGCTGCCACCATTGTAGCGGCATGTATCAGTGCCGATACGGAGGTTGGCCCCTCCATGGCATCGGGCAGCCATGTATGCAGCGGGAACTGTGCCGATTTTGCCGCAACCCCTAAAAATATACCGCCGCAGGCTATATACTGCCACATGGCAGGCATACTTTGCAGCGGACCAATCCACAAACCATCTTTAATAACAGATTGGCTAACTAATCCGCCAGTGCCAAAAAGTTGCACAATATCCAAAGTGTGGTATTGCGCAAATAGGATAAGGATAGCAATCAGTAAACCCACATCACCAACACGATTCATGATAAAGGCTTTTTTGTTGGCCTGGATCGCTTTTTCTTTAGTGAACCAAAAACCGATCAATAAATACGATGAAAAACCAACCAGTTCCCAAAAACCATAAAACAGCACCAGGTTATCCACCACCACCAATGCCAGCATGCTAAAACAGAAAAAACTGAGGTAAGTGAAATACCTTTTAAACCGCCCATCATTTTTCATATAAGCGATAGAATACAAGTGCACCGGCAAAGCGATAATTGTAACCAGTAATAACAATAATACCGAAAGGTTATTCAATAAAACGCCGATGTAAATTTTGCTGAAACCGATAACGAACCATCGTTGCTGCAAATGTATCAGGTGATGGTTCCATGTATTTGCGAAAACAATAATGGCCAGCACACAGCTTATTAAAATTGCCGAGGTAGACACCCATCCTGAAATCTTATTGCCTTTACCCGGCAGGCAGGCATTAATTATAAAAGCAAGCAGTGGCATTAACACTGCCGCCAGTGCAAAATACAGGGTTAATGAATCCTCATATGGTAGGTATGTTTCCAATAACTGTTAGTCTTTTAACCGGTTAATTTCTGCCGGATCAATTGTTTTATACCTGCGGTATACATTTAAAATAATAGCTAAGGCTACCGCTGTTGTAGCCGCGGCCAGTACAATGGCAAACAAGGCAAATACCTGCCCGCTATTGTGAATACGGTCATACCTGCCAAATGCTACCAGGTTTAAAACAGCAGCATTAAGCACAAGCTCTATACCTATTAATACTTGTATAGTGTTTTGCTTAGATACAATCATGTATAAACCAATACAGAACAGGACGGCGCTTACAATTAAAAAATCGGTTAAGGTTAACATTCCGTTCCCTCCTTGCGTGATAGGTGCGCGGCGCCAACTAAAGCTATCATCAGTAAAATAGATATGGCTTCAAAAGGCAGTAAATAACGTGTCATTAAGTTAATGCCGATATTTTGCGTCATTCCTACATTATCGGGCATAATTTTTTGGTGTAATATACCGGCCTGCGTTATCCAGTCCAGGCTATCGGCATTTACATTAAATATTATATTTAACAGTACTACAAAAAACAACCCGGCTAATGCCAGTGCAGGCAGTTTACCCAGGCTAATAAATTGGTTGCCTTGCTTTTGTATCACATTCAACGTTTCTTTACCCGATAGCATAAAGGCAAATAAAATAAGCACCAAAATCCCCCCTACATAAATTACGATCTGCGTAATGGCTACAAAATCTGCCAGGGCTAAAACATATAATCCTGCAAGGGCAAAAAGTGTGATGAAAAACATAAATACCGATCGCACCAAGTTCGCTGTCGTAGCTACAAAAACAGCCGACCCAAGAGCTATAAAGCTCATTAAGTAAAACAACAACTTTACTAAAGTCATACCCCACCCTCCTTTTTTTGCATAGCTGCTAACTTAGCGGCTTGCTTCTCGGCCTGCTGTATCTCCAATAGCTGTCTT
>DASWOZ010000154.1:0-7773 GCA_036398535.1 Mucilaginibacter sp.
CTCCGGTTTTTTTGGCAGCCATAATACCTGCTATTATCGCTATTTGAAACACCGAGCCTTTTTTAGTTTGCAACTCGCCTCCTACTAACTGCTGTAAAACTTCTTCGGGCAGATAAACCACACTTTGTGCAGTAGCTGTACGATGTGTAACTGTTTTTGAGGTTACATCAACCATAGTTGCCTGCCCATTTTTGTCAAGATGTGAAAAATCTTTATCACTCATTTAAATAGCTGTTAAAAGGCCATATTCTATAAACTTCGCCCTTCTTAAATTCATTTTTTTCTAAAGGCAGTTCCATAAAAGCATCTGTATCTGCTAAATTAGCAAAATCGCCCGAACCATTTCCTTCAACCGGTATAGCTATTAACTGCCCCTGTCCATTAAAGTTTAATTTTACCTGTAAAAAATATTTCAGTTCGGGATTAAACTCAAAATCCTGGTTTAAAACAGCGTATGCCAGTGACTTAGTTGATAACTTAAGTGATGCTGTCAACCAGGGAATGAAGTAACGGTGCAGGCACATAAAAGTGGCTACCGGATTCCCCGGAAATGCAAATACCACCACCCCATCATCGTGCTTACCAAACCAAAATGGCTTGCCAGGACGCTGTTGAACTTTATGGAACACTTTGTTTACCTGTAAATCATTTAAAGCCTGCTGGATATAATCAAACTTACCCATAGATATACCTCCGCTCAACAATATCACATCATAATTATGCAAACATTGCTGTAAAGTACTTTTGGTAATCTCAGGATCGTCTGGAATATGCAACATGCCTGCCTCTAAACCAAGTTGTGTTAAAACGGCTTTTATAGTATAATTATTTGACCGCCTGATCTGATAAGGCGATGGCTTAGCGGCTACCTCAACCAATTCGTCTCCTGATGATATGATAACAACCCTGGGTAATCTTTTTACCCGCACTTCGGTTTCACCAACAGATGCTAATAAGCTGATCACTGCCGGGGTAATTAATTGACCGGGAGTTAAGATAACGTCACCTTGTTTTTTATCTTTTCCCTGCTGATGTATATTTTGGCCCTGTTTAATATCCGTAATCAACAACTTTGCTTCACTCCCACTAATTTCCAGATCTTCATAACGGACAACTGTATCTAACGAAGCGGGCAATACCGCGCCTGTCATGATCTCTATACACTCGTCAGCGCCATCAATAGTAACCGGCGCATCACCCGCGGCCTGCGTAGCTTTGATACAAAAAGTTGTTACACCACTTGCAAAAGAGGAATAGTTGATGGCAATACCATCCATAGTTACCCGGTTAAATGGCGGCAAGTCACGATCCGCTTTTATATTTTCGGCCAATACCCGCCCCAAACCGGCCTCAAACAGTACAATTTCTGCACCAAAATCGCCGGCATTTGCAAGTACCAAGCCTTCGGCTTCTTCAACCGTTATCATAATTTTTTATAGCTAAAATGATCAATTAATATTTATCCGCCAATTGTCGCCATTGACTCGTGTACACCTGTTTTTTCAATACGGTTACGCTCCGCTTCCCAACCATCTTTCTCGCGATGACTGAATACATTTAATAAGTTTTCTTCCAATCGCTCATCACTGATACCACCGCGCATAATATCCCTTATATTTAATACGCCATTGTCATACAGGCAATTCTTTAGTTCGCCTTGCGGCGTAATACGGATACGGTTACAAGTGCCGCAAAACGTGCGTGAATAAGCAGCTATAATACCCACGCTACCCACATGATTAGGAATTTTATAATTATAGGATGTTGAATAAGCAGGATCCTTTAATTTTTCAATCTCCGGGAAACTGCTTTTTATTTCTTCCAAAATACGCATGTAATCCCATGTTATACCGCTGTATGAATGGCCGTCACCATTAAATGGCATTTCCTCTATAAAACGGACGCTTACCGGCAGGTTTTTGGTTAACTCAACAAGCGGTAGTATATCCTGTACGTTCTTACCATCCATCACTACGGTATTGATCTTTACTTCAATATCATGCTTTAGTAACTTATCTAAAGTTTCCATTACATTGGCAAATTCATCACGGCGGGTAATGGCAAAAAAACGGTTGGCATCCAGCGTATCTAAACTTAAATTAACTGAAGTCACACCCAACATTTTTAACTCAGCAACATGTGGCGCGGTTAAAACGCCGTTGGTAGTCAGGCTCAATTCTTTTAACCCTTTTAGTTTTGAAAGCGCGGTAAGCAATTGCATAATATCTTTCCGCACAAAAGGTTCTCCCCCGGTTATACGTATCTTTTCAATACCCATTTTTACCAGTAATGAACAAGCACGAATCATTTCTTCGTAGCTCATTAATTCCTTGCGTGCAAGCCAGTTTAAGCCATCCTCGGGCATGCAATAAAAACAGCGCAGGTTGCACCTGTCTGTCACTGCCAGGCGCAGGTAATTAATTTTTCTACCGTGGTTATCTATTAACAATTGAATCAATTAAATGTATTACCAGCAACAAAGGTCATGGTTTTAAGTTTGGCCGGTGTGTTTCCTTTGTAAAAATAACATTTTAATTAAGCCGATTAATATTGATCTTGAAAACATCACTTAAAGCTCTTTTAGCGGCATAATAACCACACATGCCATGTACACCACCACCCGGAGGTGTGGATGAGGAACAGATATAAATACCTTTTGCTGCTGTTTTATAGGGCGACCATCGCAAAGCGGGCCGGGTAAATAGCTGGCCGATATCTATCACCCCTCCGTTAATATCGCCCCCTATATAGTTAGGATTATATTCCTGCATTTGCCCGGTATCCATTGTATGCTTTGCCAATATTTGGGCTTTAAACCCTGGTGCAAAACGCTCAACCTGGTTTTCAATACGGCTGGTCATATCAACTGTCGAGCCATTAGGAACATGGCAATAAGCCCACGCGGTATGCTTGCCGTTTGGCGCGCGGGTAGTATCAATTATGCTTGGTTGCGCTAACAAAACAAATGGCTTTTCGGGGTGGCCGCCTTTGCTGGTCATCAATTCTGAATTTGCAATTTCTGCAAATGTATTGCCTAAATGCAGGGTGCCCGCTTGCCGGCATTGTGTATAGGTAAATGGAATAGGGCCATCCAGCGCCCAATCAATTTTAAATACCCCCATGCCATAGCGATACCGTTCCAACTGCCATTTATAAAGAGACGAGAATTTATGCCCTGCAATTTGAAGTAATTGCTGTGGCGTTATATCAAATAAAACGGTATGAGATGCTGGTAATTGAGCTAATGACTTAACATATTCACCGGTTTGTATGATACCGCCTAATGAAGTAAAATATGCGGCTAACGCATTGGCAATACTTACAGAGCCGCCCTTGGGTATTGGCCAGCCCTGTATATGCCCCATAGCCATCAACACCAAAGCCACGGCCGTAGTATCCAGATTAGTTAATGGTTGTATGGCATGCGCTGCCATACCTGCAAATAGCGCGCGGGCTTCATCAGTTTTAAAACGTTTAGCAAAAGTAGCAGCTGCACTTAAACCTTTTAACCCAAAACGGGCCATAGCCTGCGGATGCTTTGGAAAACGCAACGGGCCCAGCAAGTCAGCATCTATCAACTGCCAGTCATTTACTACCGACTGCATGATTTGCTTATAGGCTTGTTCATCCGCACCCAGCAAGGCCGCTGTTTTTTGTATAGAGTGTTCCAATACAGCGGCATTCCCATTATCAAAAGGATGCGCGGCAGCTAAATTGGGATACAAGTATTCTAATCCGAAATTTGCTAATGGTAATGATTTAAAAAAAGGAGAAGCAACAGCTAACGGGTGCACTGCCGAACAGATATCATGATGATAGCGGGGTAAAGTTAATTCGGCTGTGCGCAGGCCGCCGCCAATAGTATCTTTGCCTTCCAGCAGCAATACGGATAAACCTTGTTGCTGCATTAAAATAGCAGCCGCTAATCCGTTAGGGCCCGAGCCAACTACTACCGCATCATAATCGCGTTTTTCCAAACTCATTACAGACAAATCTAACTTAAAAACGTAAATAAAATCTATCTTCCCTATCTAAGAAGCTCTACAAGTATTCAGGCTGATAAAAAACAGGATTAATTAATCTTTTCTACAAAAATGGGAGTTTCAGTAATCTCCAGCTTTATCTTTCCATTTTTAACCGGTATAATTTCCTGTTTCATATTATCAGCGCCAGGTACCAGGTAATAAACTTTTGCTGAGGCATCGCCATGCAAATCAAGCTCATAAGTAGCTTTGCGGCCAACTTCATCAGGTACATACAATACATATACACGTTTGTCCTTTGCTGAGTAAACATCTACAATTGGATCTGCACTTAGGGTTTGCTGATAAGCATATTCGCCAAGTAATTTCTTTACCTGCAAAAAGTAATCGGCAACGGGGCGTTTTTTATTACCGTCCACAAAGCCCGATGACGCATAGGATGTCGCGCTTTTTTTATCTACATCATCCAACATATAAAAAAATGCCTTTTTAAGTCCATGTCGGGCATATAAAAAAGCCGAACGAAGCATCCAGTCTGCCTGGGTAATTAAAGCTGGTTTATTACCTATAGCAATGGCCTTTTGTTTGCTTTGCGGATTAATGTCATAGCCCGCCTCTGTGATCCAAACATCCATACCCTTTGCATATTTGGCCGACATGGCAACAAAATCGTCCGCTATTTTTGCTGCCGAAGATAGTTCAGGCGCCCTACCTACTGTATAGTCATGGCCGAACATACCATCATTATTGTAAGAATGATAATTTATCACATCAAAACATAAATTGACAGATCCGTCAGCCTTATAGCCCCTGTTTTTTTCGCACCATTCTATCATACTGATCACAAATCCAGGATCAGGGTTTGACAGGCCCGACATAACGACCTGCATAGATGGATCGGCGTTTTTAACTCCCACATTTTTGCCTAACTTGCCCTTGTTGCCATCATAAAATGCAGATAAATTGGCTGCATATTCTTCCGGATTTTGTTTTGCTTTTTCACCTTTCCAGGTTTTGTCTATTTCATTATTGCACTCCATATAGTGCACATACCCTAATCCAATTTCAACCGTATTGGCCGGATCATTAGTCCATCTTGGTGTTTTATTTATGTTAACCATGGCCGGGTTTACCGTTTTATTATTGCCATACCTGGCAGCAAATTGAAAGGCGGCTTTGGCTTGTAAAATATAACTTGAAGGGTCAGACCTGTTTAAACCATATGGGGCGGGCACATTATCTACGTCCCTTTGACCGGAAGGATAGGTATCTACTAACCATGCAGGGCAATTTTTAAGGCAGGCTAATACTTCAATATCATTCTGACTGCATAGCTGGTAAACTTTATCATAATCAAATCCTCCTGAGTGCGTTGGATTGAAGGTATATTTTCCTTTTTCAGATTCTATTTTTTCCCAATCCATATAATGGCGAAACCCACTGAATGACTGTATATTTCTTACTTTTTGAGAATCAACCTCGCTGCTTGCCTGCTTAAAAAAATCCCATTCAAATCCATTTATCCCTAAAAATCCTTTAAAAGCTGTACTTTTTGGCTGAACTATATTTAAAGCTATAACCTCTTTTTTACCCGGCAAATAAACACAGGCTATCAGAACGAATAAAGAAAAAACCAAAATGCCGGGCTTAAGTAATGGCTTTAGCATAGATAACAATTTGTTTGTAAATTGGTCAGCAACGGAATTAAAGAGCAAAATTCAATTGTTTTTTTATTTTTGCAGATATAAACAGTACTTAAATAATGTGCATTTTTATACATCCGTATACATTAAATGAAACGTACATTACTTAAATTTCACCTTCAAATATACCGTAATATGGATTGATATAAATACACATGTATTTTACACGTTCATAATGCCAATAAATTAATATAATTATACTCAAATCCCACTTAAATGAAAAAAATCCCCTTGTTGATTTTGTTAATAGCATTTTTTTTAAATCATAGTGCTATTGCCCAGGATTCGATGATCGGTGATGTAAATTACCCTCTTTTAGAAAAATACATTCAATCTGCTAAAGAAAACTACCCAAGGGTAAAGGTTTTTCAACAAAGGGAACAAAGTGCCAAGGCTGCCATACCCAATAATGCGGTATCTTATCTTGACATCTTCAATGCTTCATACATCTACAGGCCTAATGATGCTATAGCCATTGCCAGTCCGGGCCTCACAGCAAATCCATATTCAGTAAACGGTTTTCAGTTTGGGGTTAATTTTAGTTTAGGCCAATTTTTAGAGAAACCGTTTATTGGTAAAAAGGCCCGTGCAGATTATAATGCCAGCCTGTATGAAACTAAAGAGTACCTGAGTACTTTAGAACTTGAAGTAAAAAAAAGATATTATGCTTATATTCAGCAAATAAGTTTGCTTAAAATGCTTACACAAAGCGTTGAAGATAATAGAATTGTAGCCGAAAACCTAAAAAATAAATTTGAAAAGGGAGATGTTTCATTAGATGTTTTTGCACAATCAAGGGCAAACCTTACCGCAGCCAATACAACCAAACTACAATGTGAGGCCAATTTATTGCTTGCTAAAGATGCATTAGAAGAGATAATTGGCAAAAAATTGTCAGAGATTAAATAGATATAGTAGTAATTTTTTTCCGAATGGATTATAAAGAGCTTTTTAAGCATATAAATAAATACAAATGGTTCATCATTATCATTCCTGTTATAACAGTGGTGATCACTCATTTTATGGTAAAAGATCTACCTAAGCAATATGTGTCACAGGCATTGCTGTCTACAGGATTTGTTGATCAGTCTAAACAAGTATCCGGTATCCAAAATCTGGATTTCTTTAAAACCGGGCAACAGTTTGCCAATATAATTGAAAAGGTAAAACTGAAAAAGGTGATGAGCATGCTTTCTTATAGCCTTATCATTCATGATCTTGAAAACCCAAGGCATCCATTTAAAGGGTTTAGTAAAAAAATAGACTCCATGTCTACCGAAAAACAGGCCGAGATACTTGAAAAATTTAAATCAAAGTTAGCAAACAGAGAAACCATGGCCTTGTCTGATGCCACAAATATTGAATTATATCAAATTGTGGCTTCCATGTGGTATGACGAAGATAATTTAAATAAAAGTTTGATAGTTAGCCATACAGAAGGAAGTGATTTTATAAGTGTAACCTATACTTCTAATAACCCCGAATTATCTGCATTTGTTGTAAATACCCTTTGCACCCACTTTATAGATAATAACAATAGAGATGTTGACTTTAACCAAAGTAACTCTATCGCGTTATTAGATTCTTTATTGCAAAAGAAAGAATTAATCATGAATCAGAAAATTGATTCTCTGAAAAATTTCAAGACCAAAAGTGGCGTACTTAACCTGGAAAACCAATCTGAAAGCGCTTACGCTCAACTTACCGAAGCCAGGGGTAAAAGAGATGAAGCATTAAGACAGATCCAGGCTAATCAAGGCGCTATAGCAAGTATTGAAGCCAAGTTGCGTGGAAAAGATCCCTATATAAATAATACAAATTTGGCTGCCGATAACAGGGAGATCTTAGATCTTAGAAATCAATTAAAAACAGCCAATGATAAATATATTGACGAAGGCTTCAAACAATCGGGCAAAAAAAGGGTGGACTCATTAACAACTATTTTAAATGCTAAGCTGAGCAAAAACACCGAGACTAATATTATTGATCCAACCGCTTCAAGGCAAAATTTAATTCAGCAAAGAACGCAGTTGCAAATTGCGCTTGATCAGGCTAAAAGCAGCATCACATCGCTCAATAATGAAATA
>DASWOZ010000155.1:0-3809 GCA_036398535.1 Mucilaginibacter sp.
TAAGCATCAGCGCCAACCGTATCTCATAATTGCTACATATATACAACTAGTTGATAATAAGTTATATATGTGTAAATAATATGCCATTATAATGGCATATTACAGAAATAATTGATACATACAATTAAATAGGTAATAAAAAAATGACTAAACTCACTTTTTTAAGATTTTCATTATTTAGTATAGGTTTATTGCTTATTTAGCAGGTATTTTAATAAAAAAAGACCGTTTATTTATAAACATTCTAAATACTGCTGTATGACAAAGGCTTGACACTGCATCTGAATAAGGATGCTATTTTTGTTGGGTCAAATTTAAAATGTCTTGAAGTATTTAAAAGTCATTGCTTTTACGCATAAGCAGATCGAGCTGAAGGAATTGGGTAAGTTGGTGATATGCCAGGAGGATCTGACCGGGAAACTTCAACACGTTAAAACCGCGTTCGGAATTTCAGAAATATTTTACCTGTCTACCTGTAACCGTGTGGAGTTTGTGATGGTAACCCCACAGGTAGTTGACCGTGAATTTGCACAAAAGTTTATTGATACACTTGGTATGGGACTTTGCACGGACCATATGAGCACTTTTTTAGATTCGGCTTGTTTTTACGAAGATAAAGAAGCGCTTAATCACCTGCTGCGTACCTCATGCTCGTTGGAAAGTTTAATAGTTGGTGAAAAGGAAATCTTAGCACAACTACGTAAGGCTTATGAAGATTGCAGGGAGGCCGGCCTTACCGGTGATTGTCTGCGCATGTTTATGAGTTGTATAGTAAAAACAGCCAAGGAAGTTTATACCTATACCAATATTTCAAAAAATCCTATATCTGTAGTATCTCTTGCTTATCGTAAGCTAAGAGATTTGAAGTTATGTACAAATGCCCGTATCTTAATTATCGGCGCAGGCGATACTAACCGCAACATTTCAAAATATCTTCAAAAACATAAATTCTCTAACTTTGCGGTTTTTAACCGTACGGTATCAAAGGCACAACAGTTAGCTGTTGATTTGAACGGCGAAGCATTTGATCTGGAAGGATTAAAAACCTATAACAAAGGCTTTGATGCTATTGTTACCTGCACATCGGCAGTTGAGCCTATTATTACTGCCGAGATTTATAAATCTTTATTAAATGGTGAAACCGGGCACAAAACTATTGTAGACCTGGCTGTACCTAACGATACCTCGCCTGAAGTTTTAGAGCAATTCCCGGTTAACTTTATTGAAGTGCATTCATTAAATGAAGTAGCCAAAAAGAATTTACAGGAACGCTATCAGGAATTGGTACATGCCGAAGCGATCATCGAACAAAATATAGCCGAGTTTATAACCATGTTAAAACAGCGCCGTATTGAGCTGGCTATGCGCCAGGTGCCCGAAAAGATCAAGGAGATCCGTAATACCGCTATCAATTCTGTTTTTGCCGATGAAGTGCAAGGGTTGGATCAGCAATCGCGCGAGGTGTTGGAAAAAGTGATCAACTACATGGAAAAGAAATATATCAGCGTACCCATGATCATGGCGAAAGATATATTGATCAATAATAACTAAGCATTTTTTTCTCCACTGTCTGTGAGGACATAGGCAACGGTTGATTTATTTGTTATTCTGAGCAATAGCGAAGGATGGCAATGTTTAACAACCGATTAGTCAGCCCAATTTCATAACATTAATTATTCCTTAAATGATGTTCCTAAAAAGTTAAATTTGCAATTGCAAATAGAAATACCCTTTGGACAGAACATTGATAATAGGAACACGCGGCAGCGATTTGGCACTTTGGCAGGCAAACTTTGTTAAGGATAGCCTGGCAGCCATCAACATTCCGGCCGATTTAAAGATCATTAAAACACAGGGTGACCGTATCCTTAATTTAAGTTTTGATAAACTGGAAGGTAAGGGCTTTTTTACCAAGGAGTTGGAAGAAGAGTTATTGGCAGGCACCATTGACCTCGCGGTGCATTCGCATAAAGATTTGCCTACAGAAAACCCTCCGGGACTCATTATCGCGGCAGTATCAGAACGGGAAGATCCGTCTGAGCTGCTGTTGATCTTGAAGGACTGTGTAGATGTCCATCAAAAATTATCTGTAAAATTTGGCGCTATTGTAGGTACTTCATCAAACAGGCGTAAGGCGCAATTGCTGGCTTATCGCCCTGATCTGGAAATTGAAGATTTGCGCGGTAATGTACCTACCCGTATTAATAAGCTGCGTGATGAATCATACGATGCTATTATGATAGCTAAAGCAGGCGTTGCCCGGTTGGGTATTGACCTGAGCGAGTTTCATGTGGAAGTATTAACCCCTAATGAAATTGTACCGGCACCTGCACAAGGTGTTTTAGCTATACAAATTCGCGAGAGCGATCAGGAACTGTTTGAGGCTTTACAGCCCCTAAATCATCCTGATGTTGCGGAGGAATTAGTAGTTGAAAGAACGGTGCTTAAACTTTTTGGAGGAGGCTGTCATTTACCCTTAGGTTGTTATTGCCGCAAGGAAGATGGCGTATACCAGGTATTTACATCTAAAGCAGCAACAGGAGATGATTTCCCCGACCGGTTATTTTTAGAAGCCCGATCAACAGAAGGCTTGGCAGAAAAAGTGGTAGCCGGTTTTACTTCCGATCATAAATTTCCATTAAGTGTATTTATATCAAGGGATATTTCAGAGCAAAGCTATTTTCGCAGAGCACTTGAAATACATAATATCAATATTGAAGCACGGTCGCTTATCCGCACTGTACCGGTAATTACCAAGTTAGATCCTTATATATTAAAGCATGTTGACTGGGTGTTTTTCTCCAGTAAAAACGCGGTAGAATATTTTTTTCAACTGGAGCCATTGTTGCCAAAACAAGTAAAATTTGGTGTAATGGGCAGTGGATCGGAAGAGATGTTGCGTCGTAAAGGGCATTTTACTGATTTTGTAGGGGTGGGTATCGACCCGGAAGATATTGCGAACGACTTTGCCAGCTTAGCTAACGGAACAACTGTGTTGTTCCCGGCTGCCGAAGTTTCCATGCGGAGCATACAACAGCGGTTATCTGCAGATACTAAAATTATCGATCTGCCTGTTTATGAAACCGTAGCAGAAGAAGAGATAGAGCTGAGTTCGGCAGATGTGCTGATATTTACCAGTCCATCAAACGTAGAGGCTTATTTTACCGACAATTTATTAGATCCCTATCAAAAAGTGATTGCCATAGGTAAATCAACCGGCAAAAAGCTGGAAGAAATGGGCGTTAACAATTATATGTTGCCCTTTTCGCCCGATGAGGTTGGATTGGCAGAAGCGGTGTTTGGAATAGTCTGAACCATGATCTACAGGATTTTGGGGATGACCATGATAATTATTAATAATATTAAAAATGCCTTGATAGGTCTTAAATCGTTTTATTTATCAAGTAAATTAGTTTAATTCCATAAATCAAGGTTCAGACCAGATGTTACAAAGACCAAGAAGAAACAGGAAAAGTGAAGTTATCCGCCAAATGGTGCAGGAAACACATATTAGCGCTGCTAATTTGATTTTCCCGCTGTTTATTGTTGACGGCAATAATCAAAAGAGCGAGATCGCGTCTATGCCGGGTATTTACCGGTATTCGATAGATAATTTACTACGTGAAGTTGAAAGCTGCTTAAAGCTGGGCTTAAATTCTTTTGACCTGTTCCCTAATATTGAGGAAGCATTAAAAGATAAATATGCCACCGAAACTTATCGTGAAGAAAGTTTGTACTTACGTGGGATAAGGGAAGTAAAGAAAAACTTCCCGGAAGCGTGTGTGGTTACTGACGTAGCGATGGACCCA
>DASWOZ010000156.1:0-3350 GCA_036398535.1 Mucilaginibacter sp.
TTTTTAAGAGGCCTTGCTGCAAACAATGCTACTTTGTTCGCCGGGATTGTAACAAAGGTTCTAAGCTAGCAGAGCCTGCCTCTAGTAACTCGGCCCTTTTCTTATAGCATGTCTTCAGTAGGTCACGGTCTATTATGCCAACGAGTTGATCATATGGCAATATCAGTACTGTATCATACGCTCGCCGAGAATCACGTCCATCGGATGATATGCTATGTATACTGTAGCGAAGGGAGCCTCTACGCTACAACTCCTGCACAGAACAGAGATTACCCTTCACATCATCTGATAGGACGAAATGGCCTGATGGCCAGGAATGCGCAATACAGGGTGTTTTTTAAAAATGTGGATATTTTAAGCTGGCAGGTATTTGATGCCGCCAAGCTGGAAATATTCAGGATATTGACGCTGGGGATTACCGGATTTGATGTGCCGCTTGCGTTGAGCAGTATACGGGAAACAGCGGCAAGTTTAACCAGCTTGCGCGCTGTGATCGAATCATATCCTGTAAACGGTCAACTGCCGGCCCGGGTCAGTAAGGCGATCGGATACCTGAATCAACATCCGGAATTTAATGAATTTAACAGGGCGGCATTCATTATTAATTACGGCAATTTAATAAGCACCGGTATTAACCAGGCTAAACAGCAGCTCAATATCCCATTAATTAAATATAACAGGCTGCTTAACCAGGAGGCGAATACCCTCTTTGATCGGGATGCATTCTATGTTAACGCCTATGCGCCTTCGCCGGAGTTTTTTGTAACTGCCGGCAAAACGGCGCTGGGAAAGAAATTGTTCTCAGATCCCGCGTTATCAGGTAATCAAACCAGAAGCTGTGCCTCCTGCCATCAGCCCGGGTTAACATTTACTGATGGGTTGAAAACCAATACTGCCATTTTTGATCATGTCCCGCTTCCAAGAAATACACCTACTTTATTAAATGCCGGGCTTCAGGCCGCTCAGTTTTATGACTTAAGAGCGCTTACGCTGGAAGATCAGATAAGGGATGTTATAGAAAATAAAAAGGAAATGCATGGCGATATGAATACCATAGTTAAGCGGCTCTGGAAAGACAGCACTTACCGGAAGCTGTTCTCCAATACATTTCCAAAACCAGGACGTACCGCTATTGACAGCGTGGAGGTGATGAATGTGTTATCCTCTTTTCTGCGTAGCCTTACCAAACTTAACAGCCGGTTTGATGACTATATGCGGGGTAAAAAAACAGCTATGGACGCAGAGGAGATCAGCGGATTCAATTTGTTTATGGGCAAGGCAAAATGTGCTACATGCCACTACATGCCCTTATTTAACGGGACGGTTCCCCCCATCTATTTAAAAACAGAATCGGAGGTAATTGGCGTGCCCGGGCACGCCGGGAGTCGTGAAATTGATGCTGATTTAGGGAGATATAACATTATACCGATCGCCGCATTTAAAAATGCATTTAAAACACCAACGGTTCGTAATGCGGCCCTGACTGCCCCTTATATGCATAACGGTGTTTTCAAGGACCTGAATGAAGTTGTTGATTTTTATAATAAAGGTGGTGGGATGGGGGCCGGTATCGCTATTGACAATCAGACTTTGTCTTCAGATAAACTTAACCTATCTCCCAAAGAGGTTAATGAATTGATCGCGTTCATTAAATCCCTCAACTCCAATTAATGCTGCTATATAAAATAAGGAAATGGTTATTTCCGGCCTGTAGCTTCGGCTTAAAAAAGGGACTTTTTATTTAGCGGAATGATCAAATATTTTGAGGAAACGCAAGGTAAAACGGTATAAGAGAAATACAATAATCAAGGCCCCAATGATGTCGATAGTATAGTGAACATGCTGGATTAGCAATAGCACAATCAGTAATATTAAAGCTATCAATGCTATTATTTTATCCCACTTACGCTCCAGTGCCAGAAAGATTAAAAATAGCGTTGCCGTATGTCCGGAATAAAAAAGGTCTTTTGTGATGATTCTTTCTCCGTAAAAAATTCCTGTTAAAGGATCTTTCAAAGGAATGAGCCCCAAAGGTGGCGCAAGCGGAACGATAGTTATTGCTATTACCCGGCAGAGGCAAACGAAAAGATATGCCCAGATATAAACCGGGAACAAAGCCGGATTTTGTATTGCCCGGTAAAACATTAATAGCCCCATACCCCAGATCAGTAAAAATATAGCCGAAGAAACGTTATGAGCAGGGAGTGCATTTAATATAAAATCATGCAGTAAAATTCCCTGCCGCTTTTCGATCACCATGAAAAAAGCGGGTAGCATGGAAAGCAAAATGCAGATTGAAATAAATCCGAGCCATGTTTTAAAATAGGGTGTGGCAATGAAGCGGTTAACCAAAATAAATTTATCAGGAATTGATGATTTTGCCCTTTGCATAAAGATTAAAACTGAGTTAACTCAATAAAATATTAAGATTAATAAAATGTTAAGCAAAAGTATGTTTTGTTTCTTTTAAAATCAACAGTTGCAATTTTGTTGCGTTTTAAGGCATGTGGCAATTTAATTTTTTACGTGTTTTATGTTTGCGGCAAGATTGAACGTAATAGTGTTATTGCATATTGAAATAAATGCAATTTTGTTGCGTTATTGTAATGTTATTTATTTGATATAAATGTTTACCGTTCAATGATCAATATTCATTCGCTGCAATGCCATTATGGTAACCGTATCTTATCTT
This sequence comes from Mucilaginibacter sp., assembly GCA_036398535.1. Taxonomy (GTDB): domain Bacteria; phylum Bacteroidota; class Bacteroidia; order Sphingobacteriales; family Sphingobacteriaceae; genus Mucilaginibacter. The sequence goes on from DASWOZ010000156.1 coordinate 2,693, forward strand.
TTTTGGACTGGTATATTCAGCAGGGGGAACACTGGTTAGTCCTGGGAGAGTCAGGCAGCGGTAAAACCACGCTACTACACCTGTTAGGCGGGCTTTTAAAGCCCAATGCCGGGGAGGTAGTAATCAACGGCATGCCGATATACCAGCTTTCTGAGGCAAGGCTTGATCGGTATCGTGGTCAGAATATAGGCATGGTATTTCAGCGCGCACATTTAATTAAAAGCCTGAATGTGTTTGATAACTTATTGGCAGCCCAGTCATTTGCAGGTATCAGACCCGATAAAAATAGGATTCGGGCCGTACTGGGATCATTGAACATAGAGGATAGACAACAAAGTTTTCCGGCCGAACTGAGCCAGGGGCAGCTACAAAGGGTATCTATAGCCCGCGCAGTTATCAATGAACCGGGAATAATTATGGCTGATGAACCGACGTCGAGCCTGGACGATAAAAATGCCGGATTAGTGATCGACCTTTTGATTGGTCAGGCAGAAGAATATAATTCAACCCTTATCATTGCCTCTCATGATAAACGGGTTAAAGACAGGATTGCAAATACTTACCTGGTTAGCTTATGAATATCCTGCAGATAAGTGTTAAAAATATTAAGGCAAATCCGCTTACAGCATTACTTAATATTCTGCTGGTTTCGTTCGGT
>DASWOZ010000157.1:0-3068 GCA_036398535.1 Mucilaginibacter sp.
CCTATTTGAAGAAGCTAACGGGGGTACAATATTTTTGGATGAGATTGGCGAACTTGATCACGATCTGCAAGCCAAACTGCTGCGCGTACTAGAATCACAGTCGTTCATTAAAATAGGGGATACCAAACCAACCCAGGTTAATGTGCGTATATTGGCAGCAACCAACCGAAACCTACAAACTGAGGTAGGTAAGGATAATTTCCGGTCTGACTTATTTTACAGGTTATCGGTATTCCAGATAACGTTGCCAGCGCTGCGCGACAGGAAAAAGGATATTAAGCCGTTGGCAGAATATTTTATGGGCTATTTTGGCGCAAAAGTTAAAAAGCAATTCACCGGCCTGAGCGATAAGTTTATTGAAAAACTGGAAGCCTATAACTGGCCAGGCAACATCCGCGAACTGAAAAATATTATAGAACGGGCAGTAATATTGGCTGATGATAATGTTTTGGATGAAACCTTGCTTCCTTACGAAATGCAGGGCCCGCAAAATGTGGCGACAGGTTCCACTCTTTCTGCATTTTACCTTTCATCGGTAGAAAAGCTTCATATACAGCGTGTGTTAAACCATACCCACGGTAACCGTGCCGAGGCAGCCCGTTTGCTTAATATTGGTATTGCAACACTGTACCGGAAACTAAAGGATTACGAACTGGAATAAGATTAATGACCTGTAAAGTATCCTTCACAGGCCATTAGCATTGTTTATCATGGGCAATTCATCGGTATACAGGCGTTTCCTACACAAACAAATCCTCTGATAAGATCAGGGTTTGCCTGGCAGGAGCCGGGGCAATTTAGATTATCACCATAGCAAGGGCCGGGATACCCTCCTGAAATTAATTTCATCTCGTTCCGGGTAAGGCTTTTACCCACGTTTTTTAAATGTTTCATACGTTTAAAATTTATAATTGGTTAAATTATGCCTACTCTGTTCTAAAGGTTTTCGGCTTTCCCCTTTTTCTTTGGCCAAAAGAAAATCTTGATAAAAAATATATTTCAATTGTTCATACCCGGAAATTAAAATGGAATCAGCGGTATTAATTGTGCTCATTTAACTTTTGCATACAGGTTGCGTTTTAATATATACCTGTTATGCTCCTGTTAAAAATATTGCGCTAGGGTTTAGGGCTATTTTTATTTGAATGTACGAATACATTTAATTGTTTAGCAACTAAATTTTAAATTAAGTTAGTAGTATAGCTTTGTTAAGCCCTGGTTACCAAAGCATGACGACAATAAAAAGACGTTTTAAACCCTGGTTGAACAATTGGGAATATATTTGGTTAAAATAATGATTGAATAAGTCAAAAGATTTATGCCGAAACTATTAACACTGATTGTAATTCTTTTAATTGTCGCAGATGCCAGGGCGCAAACACCGGATAGCGCTATCATTAAAAAATCGACACTCAAAACTTTAAACGATGGGCAGTATACCGCGCTGTTAAATGGCGATGATATTTATGGAATGTCGTTAGCCGGAGAACTTAATCACTATCCATTGCCCGATAAAGCTTTGAAATACAAAAAGGAAATTGACCTTACTGCCGAGCAGATAAATAAGCTTACACCCATTGTAAAGGAGTTCCACCGTAAAAAGCTGGAAATGGGTCAGATAATTATCCGGAATGAGCGAACGCTCGACAGCATTTTTAAATATAATCAGCTTAATAACGGTTCTTTAATATTTTACGCTAATCGTTACGGGCTATACCAGGGCGAATTAAGGAACACAATTTTGCAGGCTTGTTTGGTTACCAAAAGCATACTTACCCCGCTGCAAATTAAAAAGCTTGAGGCGATAGAAAAACGTAATTGATAAAATGCCGTTTCATTTGCTTAATTTAGCGCCCCAATTAGTTGAAAACAATACAGTGTTTTTAACACAATTTGGGGTTGTATTTGATTATACAGGAGTTCATTTCACTAATAATAAGTTGTTGAATGAAAATTACTTTTGACTTTGAGAAACCGCTTGCCGACCTGCAACAGCAGATAGAAAAGGTTAAGCAGGTAGAAGATAAAAATAAGCTGGATATGTCGGCAACGATTACTGAGCTTGAAAATAAGCTGGAAGATGCAAAAAAGGAGATATACTCTAATTTGACCGGCTGGCAAAAGGTACAGATATCCCGCCATCCAGAAAGACCTTATTCATTGCAGTATATTGAACTAATGTGCGATGAGTTTATAGAACTTCATGGCGACAGGACAGTTGGCGATGATAAAGCTATAATTGGCGGTTTTGGCACCATAGGCGGACAAACAGCTATGTTTATCGGCCATCAAAAAGGCCGTAATACCAAAGAACGCCAGATGCGGAATTTCGGTATGGCTAATCCCGAGGGTTACCGCAAAGCGTTGAGGCTGATGAAAATGGCCGAAAAATTCAATAAGCCGGTTATAACATTGATAGATACCCCGGGAGCTTTCCCAGGCCTTGAGGCTGAAGAACGCGGGCAGGGTGAGGCTATTGCTCGCAACCTGCTGGAAATGTCGGTATTAAAAGTGCCCATTATTTGTATCATTATAGGCGAAGGTGCATCAGGCGGTGCGCTGGGTATTGGCATTGGTGACAGGGTGCTGATGCTGGATAACTCATGGTATTCGGTTATATCTCCTGAAAACTGCTCTACCATTTTATTTAAAACCTGGGAACAAAAGGAAAGGGCAGCGGAAATGCTGAAACTTACCTCGGCAGAGATGTTGAAAAACAAGCTGATTGACGGTGTTATTAAAGAACCACTCGGTGGTGCACATCAGGATCCGGTTGCTATGGCAACTACCCTGAAGAAACAGCTTCTGAAGGATTTGAAAGTCCTGAAAGAGCGTAATATAGATGAGGTTGTTACCGAACGTATTGACAAATTCTGCTCAATGGGCGTTGTTATTGAGGATTAAAAATGCCTTGTTTTGTCACTATGAACAAAGTGAAAGTCTTAAACATCTGATATCGATCCGATAGGTAAGACGTTTTATCTATCGCGTTGATAAGTTTCTTCGCTATTGCTCAGAGTGAAATTTATATTGCTTGGTTATTTTTCTTTCACCCAATCATAATCCTT
>DASWOZ010000158.1:0-4321 GCA_036398535.1 Mucilaginibacter sp.
AGACCGGTCTGTAGAACGGGTGCTGGACGCGGTTGGTTTGCTAAAAACCATTAACCAAATGCCATCTGAGCTTTCGGGCGGACAGCGTAAACGTATTGGCATAGCAAGGACACTGATCTTGAATCCGGAGATTATGCTATACGATGAGCCTACAGCCGGGCTTGACCCTATTACCTGCATTGAGATCAATGAACTGATAAATGAGGTGCAGCAACGCTTTAAAACATCATCTATCATTATCACACACGATTTAACCTGTGCCAAAGAAACCGGCGACAGGATAGCCATGTTGCTTGACGGGCAATTTCAGCGCACCGGTTCATTTGAAGAAGTATTTGATACCAATGATGCGCGGGTGAAACCTTTTTTTGATTATAACTTTATACAGTAGATTTACCATATATAAAATGGATACAAAAGATAATAAAAGAGCAATATGGGTTGGCCTGTTTTTAGGGCTGGGCCTTATTATATTTATACTGGGTATTTTTACGCTGGGCGGCCAGCAAAAAACGTTTTCAAAAAGTATCCGGATAAGCGCGGTATTTGATGACGTGCAAGGTTTGAAAAAGGGAAATAACGTTTGGTTCTCCGGCGTAAAAATAGGCACTATCAGCAGTATCCGTTTTATTGGTGCTGCACAGGTAGATGTAAGGATGAGCGTTGACCAGGCTACGCAGCAATACATTCACCGTAATGCCAATGCCCGTATCAGTTCTGACGGTTTGATAGGCAACAAGATCATTGTTATTGATGGCGGCAGCCCGCAAGCACCTATTGTACAAAATGGCGATGTATTGCAGGCCGAAAAGCTGGTATCAACTGATGATATGTTTAAAACCTTACAGCAAAACAATCAAAACCTGCTATCCATAACCGGTGATTTTAAATTATTGAGCCATAAAATATTACAGGGTAAAGGAACAGTAGGCACTTTATTGGCGGATAGCGCCATGGGCGTACAATTGCGTAACTCTATGCGTAACTTACAAGCTGCCACAACAAGCGCGGCTCATTTAGCTGTTCAGTTAGATAAGTTTAGCCAAAAGATGAATACCAAGGGCGGCTTTGCAGACCAGATACTTACAGACACCGCCACTTTTAACCATATAAAAGCGTCTGCCAATCAATTACAACTGGCGGCAGCCAATGCCAATAAAATAACTGAAAATTTGAATAGGACTACTAATAAGTTCAATTCGACGGATAATGCCATCGGCGTTTTAATAAATGACCCCAAAGCTGCGGCGCAAATGCAAAGCACCATCAATAATCTGCAACAAAGTTCAGTTAAATTGAATGAAGATCTGGAAGCTGCCCAAAGCAACTTCTTATTAAAAGGGTTCTTTAAAAAGAAAGCTAAGGCTAAGGCAGATAGTATAAAAAATGCCAATAAAAAATAGTTTACTTTTTCATAAATATTTTTAAACTTTTTTTTCCCTTGTAGGTTTTAATAAAAAAGAATTATTAAAGCCTACATATGAAAACGCACACACAGGAAGTAAAAAGCGGACACGCGGTTAAACCTACCAGTCCGCAGCAAAGCAAAGGGCTTAAAACCGAAGGCCCCATCAGTGAAAAAGATGAAGTGAAAAAAGCCGAAACGCGTACAAGAAAAGCCCTCAAAGATCATCTTTAGCAAAAAGGATCATTACCAACAACGTAATGATCCTTTTTAATTTAAATACACCTGCAATTTCATAATTTAGGGAACCCAAATACCGGTTATGAAAAAAATATTTCTATATCTGCCCGCATTATTCCTGCTCCTGTTTACTGCTTGCAAACAGGCTGTTAAACCAGAAGATTTATATGGTAAATGGAAGTATGTTAAATTAGAGAACCCAAACTCAAACCCTCCGCACATAGAGCCCGATTGGAAGCTAAAAATGGAACAGCCTTATATTGAGTTCACAAAAAACAATGACTTGGTCATGTATTGGAACAAAGAGGTGTTGGCGCACGGCAAATTCAGAACCGATGGTGATAAGATACAGTTTAAGGAAGTATTAGCAGGTGGGCAAACCAGGGAGTTCCCCTTTTATGTTACCGAATTTAAGGATAACACCATGATATTTGAAACCCGGGGCGAAGATGCTACCCGGGTAACGGTTGTAAAACAGTAAAATAATTTTCATTCAAAGGGTGATACTTAGCGCTAATTTTACACATAGTAATAAAAAGATCAGCTTATGGATCATAACAGCATTTCAGATCAGTTATCTGCAAAGCGCGAAGAACTTTTTATAACGGTTTATAAAAAAGCTTTCCCGGTTGTTGCCAGGTATATCAGCCGCAGGGGCGGCTCATTTGATGAAGCAAAAGATGTTTTTCATGACGCGCTGATTGTTTACTATGAAAAACCGGCAAGTGCTGTATTAAATAATGATATGGCCTACCTGGTTGGCATAACTAAACACTTATGGATAAAAAGATATAGCGAAAACGCACAAAACATTCCGCTGGATAAGGTAGAGATTGGTTTAGGCGATGAGGAAAACCATCCGTCCACTCATCGCTTAATGCGATTTTTAGAAAACGCGGGCAAAAAATGTATGGAGCTGTTAACCGGCTTTTATTACGACCAATTGCCATTGGCAGACATAGCTGCCAAATTCGGCTATTCGGGTGTGCGGTCTGCAACCGTACAGAAATATAAATGCCTGGAAAAAGTAAGAGAAACCATTAAAGAAAAAGCACTGACCTATGACGACTTCATGGAATGAAACCGAACAGATAGAAACTTATCTGAATGGATTTAATGATAATGGCGAAGCATTGATCTTTGAAGCCAAAACCTTGCTTGACCCCTCATTACAAGATAAAATATACTGGCAACAAAAAACTTACGAATTGATACAGCGTTACGGCCGCAAACAGTTAAAACAGGAAATTGAAGCCATACATCAGCAGCTATTTACAAAACCGGAACATAGCGGTTTCCGGCAAAAAATACGACTCCTTTTTACAAACCGATAAAATAAATTAGTATGCAAATTGATAAACACGAGTTCCGCAAATTTGCGGTGGGGCATTGCCATGTCAAAAATCAGCAGGTAGACAACTACATCTCTGCAATAGAAAATATCCCCCAACCGGTAGCGATGACGCCATATATCACAGAAGAACGCGAGCTGCGCGTAGCGCAAATGGACGTTTTTTCGAGATTGATGATAGACAGAATAATATTTTTAGGCGCCGCGGTGGATGACCAAATAGCCAATATTATACAGGCGCAGTTATTGTTCCTGCAATCAACCGACCCTAAAAAAGATATACAGATGTATATCAATTCGCCGGGCGGCTCGGTTTACGCGGGGTTTGGTATTTATGATACGATGCATTTTATCAGCCCCGATGTGGCCACTATTTGTACAGGATCGGCTCTTTCAATGGGCGCGGTTTTATTGTGTGGAGGCGCGGCAGGCAAACGTGCCGCATTAAAGCACTCGCGGATTATGCTGCATCAGCCGTTAAGTGGCGTACAGGGCCCTGCATCAGATATTGAAATCACGGCCCGCGAAGTATTAAAAATAAAGAAAGAGCTTTACGAGATTGTTGCCAAACATAGCGGCCAGGACTACCAAAGGGTACACGATGTATCTGACCGCGATTATTGGATGATAGCCAGTGAAGCCAAAGAGTTTGGGATTATTGATGAAGTGTTAGGCGAAGAAAATTAAGATTTAACGGGAACTTTAAATCCTCACGAACTGGTCGAAGTTTAGCGTCAGCGTAACTTCGACCTATAATGACGCAAGCATTCTGCTTGCGATGAACCAATTAGATATTTAAGCTTTCAGCGTAAATATCAATGACCCACAATTAAAGTATCTGATACCTCTACCGGCTGTTTGATCTGCCTTCTGCCTATCAACAATATAACAAAAGCGCATACAGTCGCGCCGGCCATAATTGCGGCCATAGGTACAGAACTGTTACTATTGAAAAAGCTTACGCTAAATGAAGCTACCGCTCCAAGGCCTAATTGCAATGCCCCCATTAATGCCGATGCCGTGCCCGCGTTTTTTGAAAACGGCGCCAATGATAGTGCCGAAGCATTTGGATTAGTGGTACCCACACAGCATAATAAAACAAATATGGTACAAATAGTCCCGGCTAAGCCAAACCAACCATTTACAGCACCAATTACAAATACTACAGTGGTTATTACCTGTACAAGCAGCGCGCAAAATACAATCTGCTCACTTTTAAATCTTTTAATCAACAGGTTATTTACCTGGCTCGACCCGATAAAACCTATGGAAAGGCCGGCAAAGATCCACCCGTAAGTTTTGGCGCTTACCTTAAATACTTCCAT
>DASWOZ010000159.1:0-6348 GCA_036398535.1 Mucilaginibacter sp.
ACCGGGTACAGGGGTAATCCATGAGGCTTTTGGAGCCACATTATCAAAATCGACATCCCCGTATAATTTAAAGCCTGATTTGGTAACAGTTGATGTTTCCCTGTTCATCCCTACATCAATAACTACTACGCCTTCTTTCACCATATCGGCAGTAATGAAATTCTTTTTACCAATAGCAACGATCAGGATGTCAGCTTGTAAGGTGTAGCTCTTAATATCCGGTGTGCGGCTATGGCAAATAGTAACCGTGCAATTGCCCGGATAAGTATTACGGGCCATTAAAATGCTCATGGGCGAACCTACAATATTACTGCGGCCCACAACTACGCAATGCTTGCCTTGCGTTTCAATACCGTATTCTTTCAGCATTAAAGTAATGCCATAGGGGGTAGCGGGAATAAATGAAGGTAAATTACGTTGCATACGTCCCAAATTAACAGGGTGAAACCCGTCTACATCCTTACGGTAATCAATACGCTCGGTTACCTTTTCGGGATCGATGTGTTTGGGTAGGGGGAGTTGCACGATAATGCCGTCTATATCCGCATCGGCATTTAGTTCGGCAACCTTTTCCAATAGCTCATCCTCGGTTACGGTATCTTCATAACGCACCAGTGTTGATTTAAAACCTACTTTTTCACAGTTTTTGATCTTACTGGCTACATAGGTTTCGCTGCCGCCATCATGCCCCACTAAAACCGCAACCAAATGCGGCTGGCGGCCCGTATCCGCCAATATTTTAGCAGCTTCCTCCGCTATTTCAACCTTCAATTTTTCTGATACGTATTTTCCGTCGAGTAATTGCATTTTTTGAGATTTGAGATTTGAGATTTGAGATTTGAGATTTTATCTCATTCCCAATTCAAATCTGTTTTATAAAAGGTGAAATCTAAGATTTGATTTCGTCTCAAATCTCATATCTCACATCTGTATTAGTCCAGTTTCAAAACCGCCATGAACGCCGATTGTGGTATTTCTACATTACCCACTTGGCGCATGCGTTTCTTGCCTTTTTTCTGTTTTTCCAATAATTTACGTTTACGGGAAATATCACCGCCATAGCATTTGGCGGTAACATCCTTACGCAAGGCTTTAACTGTTTCGCGGGCTATGATCTTGGCACCGATAGATGCCTGTATGATAATTTCAAATTGCTGGCGCGGTAACAACTCTTTTAGCTTTTCGCAAATTTTTTTACCAAAATCATACGAGTTACCCCTGAATATCAGTGAAGATAAAGCATCCACAGGTTCGGCGTTTAACTTGATGTCCAAACGTACCAGGTCCGACTGGCGGTAACCTATTTGCTGGTAATCAAATGAAGCATAGCCCTTAGATATGGTTTTTAGCTTATCATAAAAATCAAAAACTATTTCGCCCATTGGCAATTCAAATATCAACTCAACCCGGTCTGAAGTTAGGTATGATTGATTTTTAATAAAACCGCGTTTCTGAATACAAAGCGACATTACCGGTCCCACAAATTCAGATTTGGTAATAATGGTAGCTTTAATATAAGGCTCTTCTACAAAATCTATTTTGCTTGGATCAGGAAGGTCTGATGGATTGTTTACCGTAATGGGCTCGCCTTTGGTGGTATAAGCAATGTAGGATACGTTTGGCACGGTAGTAATTACTGTCATATCAAACTCGCGTTCCAGTCGTTCCTGGATAATCTCCATATGCAGCATACCCAAAAATCCGCAACGGAAACCAAAGCCTAATGCAGCAGATGACTCCGGTTCAAATACTAATGAAGCATCATTAAGCTGCAGCTTCGCCATCGATTCGCGCAGTTCTTCATAATCCTCTGTATCCACAGGATAGATGCCTGCAAATACCATGGGTTTAACTTCTTCAAAACCTTGAATACCCTGTTCGCAAGGGCGATCAATGCGGGTTATGGTGTCACCAACTTTAACTTCACGCGCTTCTTTTATGCCCGAAATGATATAACCTACATCACCGGTTTTAATCACATCTCTTGGTGATTGCTTTAACTTTAGTGTGCCAACTTCTTCAGCAATATATTGCTTTTCGGTAGCAAAGAATTTTACCCGGTCACCTTTACGAATTTCGCCGTTAACAACCTTAAAATAGGCTACAATGCCACGAAACGAGTTGTAAACCGAATCAAATATTAAAGCCTGTAATGGTGCCTCAGGATCACCGACAGGGGCGGGGACACGCTCAACAATGGCGCGTAATATGTCATGCACGCCCATACCGGTTTTACCCGATGCGGCTAATATTTCTTCCCTTTTGCATCCAATTAACTCAACAATCTGATCTTTAACTTCTTCGGGCATTGCCCCCGGAAGATCCATTTTATTTAAGATCGGGATGATCTCCAGGTCATTCTCTAATGCTAAATATAGATTAGAGATGGTTTGTGCCTGTATGCCTTGTGCAGCATCAACTATTAATAAAGCGCCTTCACAAGCGGCGATGGAACGTGAAACTTCATAAGAAAAATCAACGTGGCCGGGTGTATCAATCAGGTTTAAAATATATTGTTGGCCATCCAGCTCATAATCCATTTGTATAGCATGGCTTTTTATAGTAATGCCTCGCTCGCGTTCCAGGTCCATGTCGTCAAGCAACTGCGCCTGCGATTCGCGTTGGGTAATTGTGTGGGTATATTCAAGTAACCTATCGGCTAACGTACTTTTGCCGTGGTCAATATGTGCTATAATGCAAAAATTGCGTATGTGCTTCATTCAGCGCAAAAATAGCTTTTTTAGGTGGATATTTATTATTGAAGAGGAATTAGTACTATTAATTACCCACAAAAACAGGCGTTTCAGATACGTTAATTGTCAACTTGTTATTAGCAGGGGTAACCTGTGTGCTGGTCATCGCATCAGCCCCAACCTTTAAGTTATAAAGCGTAAGCGCGTTATTATTTGCTGTAGTTAAAGTATAAGTTCCCGTGCGGCCCTTTTGGTCAGGTATCATCAGCACATATATTGTTTTACTACCGCTTTGGTATTGATCAACCAAAGGGTCGGTACTTATTGTTTTTACATAAGTATAAGTGCCCATTAGTTTGGTGGTTTGCAAAATATAATCGGCGGCAGGGCGCCGTCCTGCACCTTCAACTGCCAGTCCGGATGTTTGATAGGTTGTGGTGCCATTAGGTGTATCGTCAAAAAGTTGATAAAAAAATGACCGTGCAAGCCCGTGACGCATATATAACAATGCGGAACGTAAAATCCAGTCGGCTTGTGTTATTAATACTGATTTGCTGCCAATAGCTATTGCATGCTGGTCGCTGGCCTGGTTAATATCATACCCACTTTCGGTTATCCAAACTTCGGGGTGTGTTGCCATGCTGTTTGCAACGCTTACAAAACTATCTGCAATGGTGCCGGCCTGCGATAATTCAGGAGCCACGCCTGCATCAACACCTCCGTTTGATACATTTGGATAATAGTGATAATTGATTACATCAAAGCATAAATTTACGCTGCCATCGGCTTTATAACCGCGGTTTGTTTTACACCAGTTTATCATTCGGGTTACCCATGTAGGGTCATTTGATGCTAATCCCCCCATTACCACTATCATGTTTGGGTCAGCATTTTTTACGCCCACATTTTTTCCGAGCTTGCCCATATTGCCATCATAAAATGCCGACATATTTGCCGCATATTCTTCTGGTGTTTGCTGTGTTTCTATTTCTTCCCACCATTTATCCTCCTCGTTATTACATTCAATATATTTAACTAAACCCAGGCCAATTTTAACCTGATTGGCAGCTTGGCCCGTCCATGCCGGGGTAGTATTAACGGTTACCAAAGTTTTATCAACAGCAATATTAGCGCCATATCTGGCGGCAAATTGAAAAGCAGCTTTAGCCTGTTTAATATAAGAAGCCGGATCGCTTTTGTTTGCACCGTAAGCAATTGGAACAACATCAACTTCCTGAGCTGCTACGGGGTAAGTGTCAACCAACCAGGGCGGCGTGTTTTTAAGATCGGCTAAAACTAAAATTCCGGCTTGTTTGCAACGAGTATACATGGCATCGTAGCTCCAGCCACCGTCATATGTCGGGTTAAAAGTATAGTTACCTTCTGTATATTCCAGCTTTTGCCAATCCATATAATGCCTTACAGCGCTAAAAGATTGGATCAGGCCCATGTTTGCTTCATTGATCACCGTACCATCAGCCGGGCCCAAAAAGTTCCACTCATATACGTTAACCCCAAACATGTTTTTCAGCGGGATCTGATTGGTACTACCATTGTTGGTAACTGTTGTTGTATCTGTTGCGGTTTTTGATTTGGCCGCCTCTTTTTTGCAATCAGCGAAAAGAAAAATGACGGATACTAAGCTCAAAAAAATTAGATGATTAATTTTTAATCGGAAAATTAAATAATCTTTGAGGCGCATGGGGTGATTGTGACGTGCTAAATATAAGGCTTTTTTGTTTTTAAACAGAGGCTATATGGATTTATAATCCAGATCTGTCAGGTCCTTTACAGATCCAAAACCAATCACATCTTTAATCACTTTGCCATCGGTCATTTCTATAGCGCGGATCAATTTTTCGGAACCGAATTTTTTTTTGATCTCGTGCATCGTTTTTAATGCGGTTTCCTTTTGTTCCATGTCTTCAAAAAGGCTGTACAATAGGTTGCCATTATTTACAAAATTGGTAACACCAACACGCATGCTGTTAATTTTTGTATTGAAAATTGGCCCTGTGTCGGTTAGTTTTTCAAATTTATCTACCCGCCTGCGTATCATTTGCATCAGGCTTATGGCATCCTGTACAGGTACGCTAATGGTAAATGCATCATCCCAGCGGGTGCCATCCTCATAGCGCGCCGTAAATGCGACTGATTTACAATAAAATTTATGGCTTACCATTCGTTTTTCCAATGTAAGGCAAAGCGTCATAAATAACTGGTCGATATAGCTAATATGCTGTCTTTTTTCTTTTGATATTTGGCGCATAGCCTGCATACCCCGGTAATCGTGCGCTACAATATTGGTTTCAATACAATTGAGGCGATAATGCCAGTAAATGCCGTCAATGCTTTTAAAAATCGCCTTTAAACGGTCTGGTGAAGCATAGCGCATTTCAAGCGGAGTTGTGATACCGTTGCGTTCCAGCCGGTAACTCATATTGGCGCCAATTCCCGGCAGATCGCCTAATTTTAAATTGCTTAAAATTTCATCTATGTTTTGTGGAGTGATCATTAACAAACCATTCCTTTTTTTACCTTGTATAGAAGCCAGCTTAGCTAAAAAAGCATTAGGCGCAATACCAACCGAGCAGGTGAGCCAGTCGCCAACGTTATCTAAAATATCCTGTTTTATATTTTGGGCAATGGTAAGCGGGTCATGATGCTCATAATTGGAAAGATTAATAATAGCTTCATCAATACTTTTAGCCACTACATCCTTACAATATTTTTGCAGTACGTTGATGATCTTGGTATGATACTCGCGATAGCGGGTAGGGTTGCTTTCTACCGGTACTAAATCCGGGCATATCGCCATAGCATCATTTAAACGCATACCGGCCCGTAGTCCGCGTGCTTTAGCTTCGGTTGAAAGTGAAATGACGCAACCGTATTTGCCCGTATAAACACAAACTCCAACCGGGCGGTTGCGCAGCCAATAGTTGGCCTGCTGCTCGCAACGAGCAAAGTAGCTGTTCATATCAACAAACAACACCCGCGATTCGGTTTTTATTTCAACAGAGTTTTGATTCACAAAACAAATTTGCTAATTATTTTAGCAAATACAAATTATTTGTGAGGTTAGTTTTGACAACTTTTTAAAAGTTGTCAAAACTTTGAAAAGAATGACAGATTAATAAAACAGCCTGCAGGATAATCAATAATTCACTAATTTAGTCATTCAATAATTAAATCTATTCCCCCCGTTTCAATCCGTACTTCTCAATCTTACTATACAAATGGCTGCGCTGAATATCAATATCATCAGCCGTTTTTGATACGTTCCAGTTGTTTTTTTCCAGCTTGAACTTAATGTATTCACGTTCCGCAAAATCTTTATAATCCTGGAAGTTTTTGAATTGGTTAAAGTCGGTTTGCGGCGCGGCAGCGTTGCCGGTTGCAGCCGGGGCAGGGGCAGACGGATTAGCAAATGCCCGCACATCCTCATCGGTAATGGTTTTATCGCTTAAAATAATTAAACGCTCTACCATGTTCCGCAGTTCGCGGATATTACCCGTCCACGGCAAAGCTTTAAGGGCTTCAAACGCCGACTCTGCAATTTTTTTAACCGGCATATTATACTCAGTACATATCTCTTCCAAAAAGCTTTGGGTGATCAGCGTAATATCATCCTTGCGCTCGGTTAAAGGAGGTA
>DASWOZ010000160.1:0-11241 GCA_036398535.1 Mucilaginibacter sp.
AGAGCACCTAACAAAAAGACCGGTATTAATTAATACCGGTCTTTTTGTTAGGTGCTCTAATAACAAGAATCACTCTTGTTATTTATATTATCTTATTTTAAATCTTTTTTACCGAAGTCGACAATAACCGGTGTAGCGATACAAATTGATGAGTAAGTACCAAAACATACCCCAATTAATAAAGCAAATGAGAACCCACGGATAACGTCACCACCGAATACGAACAATACGATCAATACAAATAATACCGTTAATGCAGTAATAATAGTACGGCTTAAAGTATTGTTGATAGCGTTGTTAATTACCTCTTTCTGGTCGTCTGCCGCTGAGTGATGCATTTCAAGGAACTCACGGATACGGTCAAACACCACCACGGTATCATTAATTGAATAACCTATTACGGTTAATATCGCAGCTATAAATGCTTGGTCAATTTCTAAGAAAGGTAATACGCCTCTAAATAAAGAGAAGAATGATAATACCATTAAAGCATCATGTGCGGTAGCAACCATGGCACCTAAGCTAAATTGCCATTTACGGAACCTGATTAATATATAAGCAGATATAATTAAGATAGCAAAAACAACTGTCCATACTGCCGATGTTGTAAGTCCTTCGGCTATGGTGGCTTCTACTTTTTGTGAGCTTAATATATCCTTCTTGCTCATTTGGGTAACCGCTTTAGTATTCAGCGCGGTTATTAATGCTGTTTCAACCTTATTATCAGTATTGGTCGAATTATCGTCTATCAGATAATTGGTAGTGATGCTTATTTTATCACCTAAGGTTTTTACTTCGTTACCGTGGCCGAATACATTATCAATAGCGTCACGCACGTCTTGCGGTGTAGCGTTTTTGTTTTGGAAATGTACAATATATGAACGGCCACCCTGGAAATCTACACCATAATTAAAGCCTTGAGAAACCATGGATACAATACCGGCCAAAATAAATACACAAGAGAAGATGTAAAATTTGAAACGGTTCTTTACAAAGCCGTAACGGGCATTTTTAAAGGTATGTGAGCTCCATGGATTTGAGAATTTAATATCCCAGCCTTTTTCCAGCATCCACTCAAATATTAATCTTGAAATTAATAATGAACAGAATAATGAAGTGATGATACCGATCATTAAAGTGGTTGCAAAACCTTGAATAGGCCCGCTACCAAAGATGAACAGGATTAAACCGGTTAAGAAAGTACTGATGTTTGAATCGAGAATAGAGGATAAAGCATGTTTAAAACCATCAGAAACAGCCAGGCGGATAGATTTGCCCAAAGCCAGTTCCTCACGTACCCGTTCATAGATCAGTACGTTGGCATCAACCGCTATACCGAGTGTTAATACGATACCTGCAATACCCGGTAGAGTTAACACCGCGCGTAAGCTGGTTAATACCCCCATCAGGAAGAATACGTTGATAATAACCGCGACAACCGCTACGGTACCTGCACGGTTATAATAAGCTACCATGAATACCAATACCACTACCAGGCCCATAACACATGACATTAAGCCATCGTTAATAGATTGCTGACCTAATGAAGGGCCTACAATGTCTTCGCCAATAATGCGTGCAGGTGCAGGTAAACGGCCTGCTTTTAATACGTTGGCCAAATCCTTAGTATCATCAAGTGTAAAGTTACCAGAGATGGAAGATACACCACCTGATATTTCGCCTTGTACGGTAGGCGCAGAGTAAACATTATCGTCCAATACAATAGCGATAGCTTTTTTGTTGGTGCCAGATGAAGCTTCGGCAGTGATAGCGCGCCATTTTTGGGCACCGTCCGAATTCATGTTCATGATCACTTCAGGGTTGCCTTTTTGGTCGTTATCTGCACGGGCGTCATTAATTACGTCCCCGGTTAACACAGGCCCGTTTTCGGCACCGGTAAGTTTAATGGCATATAATTCAAAAACTTTGGTTTTATCCATCGGTTTTACCGACCAAAGGAACTTCATGCTTTGCGGAATAGTTGACTTAACATCGGCGCTGCGCAAATAAGCATTCACCTTAGCGGTATCTTTCTGTGCTGCCCAGCCAACTATCGGTCCCGGGCGTAATTGTTGCTGCCCGGTTTGATCCTGGTAGGTAACAGGCGCTAAAATAGAAGCCAGCGGATGCTGAGCGGCTAATAATGATTTATTGTTTAAAGCAGATGAATCTTTATCCGCATTTTTTTGAACCTTGTTTAATAAAGACAGGCTGCCTTTTGCAGCAGTGGTGTCTTTTTTAACAGTTGCAGCGGTTTTTGATGAGTCTTTATCAGTTTGTTTACTTTTTGCCGCCAATAATTTATCAATGTTAGCCAGTAACGGATAAACGTCCTGGTTTTCATAAGTTTGATAAAACTCTAATTTGGCTGTACCTGATAAAAGCTTGCGCACACGTTCATGATCTTTAACACCCGGCAACTCAATCAAAATACGGTTAGAGTTTTGCTCTAACTGAATGTTTGGTTGTGTTACGCCAAATTGATCAATACGGGTATTTAAAACCGTGTATGATTGTTTAACCGCAGCGTTGGCTTCATCTTTTAAGTAAGATTCAACTTCACTATTAGAAGCGTTAAATTTTAAATGCGCCTGGTTGTCCTTAGTTGAAAATATAGCAGCTAACTTTCCGTTAGGATTAAGCTTTTCATATTGATTAACAAATAAGGTAATATAATCGGTCTGGCTGGTTTTAGCCTCAACGGTAGCGTTAGCTAAAGCCTGGTTAAAAGCAGGATCAGGGTTGTTGCCTGATAAGGTTTTTACCAGCTCTACCAATGAGATCTGCATGGTAACGTTCATGCCGCCTTTTAGGTCAAGGCCCAAAGCAAGCTCCCTTTCAACACAATATTGATAAGTGTGGTCTAATATTGGATAAGCTGGTAATGTAGCAACAGAATCCAGATAAACCCTTTCTTTTGTAGTATCGCCTTTAGCATAAATCCTGGCTTTATTTTCTACGTTATGTGCCACCCAGGTGAACGATAACTGATAGATACATACAATTGCCAGTAGTATAGCAAAAAATTTAATAACCCCTTTACCTTGCATCGTGTATTAGTATATGTAATTAATTAGTTTATAAGCATTTTAAACAAGACGGCAAATCTAATAAAATTTCGTAACCCTGAAATTTAAAATTTAAACAAAATATGACCTTTAAATGTTATAGCCGTTCAAATGTGATAAAAGAATAGGGTAAAATGTTTTTATTATCAGGTGCATAATCTTCTCTCGCGGTTTCTTTCCACTCATTAGCCTCAATTTCAGGGAAATAGCTATCGCCCTCAAATTCTTTGTGCACAATTGTGAGATATATACGATTGGTTAGCTTCATCGACTGTCTGTAAATTTCGGCGCCGCCAACAATAAAAACTTCGGCCTCATCAGTACATAGCGCCAGCGCGGCTTCAATAGAATTGACCACTTCGCAGCCGGGAATATCCATGTTTTGGCGGGTGATGATAATATTACGGCGATTAGGCAACGGCTTGCCAACCGATTCATAGGTTTTGCGGCCCATAATTACCGTATGACCAGTGGTGATATCTTTAAAATGTTTCAGATCATTGGGCAGATACCACAATAATTTATTGTCCTTACCTATGGCATGGTTTTCTGAAATGGCTACTACGATGGATACTATCATTAGGTCATTAAGTCATTAGGTCATTGAGTCATTTGATTGTGATCAACTTTGACTTTTGCCAATGAATTTGATATAAATATTAAGTTTTAAATGAATTGTTTCTAATTGTTGAAGTAACGATTGATAAGTAGCTTCGTCAATTAAGTTTCTTGTGTTTGATTTTTTTAGAAAACTTTTAGTTTCTATAATGGATCCACGGCTAAAATAGCAGAAATTTTTGTTTTCTTTATAATGAAATCTGCCAAAGCCCTCTGCGATATTGGCACCTATTGAATCGGCAGAACGGACAATCTGTTTGCCCACCGTGTCTTTCGCAAAGAAATCCCATTTTAAAACTATATCCCAAATTTTATTTGAAAAATCTTCCGATAAGTTATAAACTTCTAAATCTTCAATACGATTACTCATGCAATATTGATTTAGTCAACTATCCAATGACTTAATGACCCAATGACTTGATGATTAAACCGCCACTTCGCCCTTAATATGCGGCCACGGGTCGTAATTCTCCAAAGTGAAATCTTCGTATTTAAACTGAAAAATATCTTTCACATCCGGATTAATCTTCATGGTTGGCAACGGGCGCGGCTGGCGGCTTAACTGTAGTTTGGTTTGCTCTAAATGATTATTATAAAGGTGCGCGTCGCCAAAGGTATGTATAAAGTCGCCATACTCCAGGTCACAAACCTGTGCTACCATCATAGTTAATAGCGCATACGAAGCAATATTAAAAGGTACACCTAAAAATATATCCGCGCTGCGCTGGTATAATTGGCAGGATAGTTTACCATCGGCCACATAAAACTGAAACATGTTGTGGCAAGGTGGCAGCGCCATTTTATTTACATCCGCCACATTCCAGGCCGAAACGATGATACGGCGCGAATCGGGATTATTTTTAATCTGATTAATGACCTGGCTTATCTGGTCAATATGCCCCCCATCAGGTGTGGGCCATGAGCGCCATTGGTAGCCATAAACCGGGCCCAGGTTGCCATCGGCATCGGCCCATTCATCCCAAATGCGTACGCCATTATCTTTTAAGTATTTGATATTGGTATCTCCGCTTAAAAACCATATCAGCTCATGGATGATAGATTTTAAATGCAATTTCTTGGTAGTCACCATCGGGAAACCATCTTGCAGGTTAAAGCGCATCTGGTAACCAAAAACACTAAGGGTACCAGTGCCGGTACGGTCATGCTTTTGCGTGCCGGTTTCCATTACATGGCGCATCAAATCAAGATACTGTTTCATTGGGTTATTTATTAGAAAAACACACGTCTGGCAAAGCTAAATAATTTTTTATATTTGTACATGGAAACATTAATTGCGCATCCCGCTAACAAAGAGCAATTAAACGCATTAAAAGCATTTATGAAGGCTTTAAAAGTAGATTTTAAAGTTGAAAAAAACGCATATGACCCTGACTTTGTTGCCAAAATACAACAAAGTAGAAAAGAGATTAAAGAAGGCAAAGGCGTAAAAATAAATGTTGACGATCTATGGAAATAGAGATGTCACCCAGAGCGCTGACTGATTTGGAAAAATGGCGAAAATCCGGCAACAAGCAAGTAAAAAAAAGAATTACAGATTTAACAAATTCTATATTAGAAACTCCGTTTGGTGGTATTGGCAAGCCCGAGCCATTAAGATATGAGATGACGGGGTTATGGTCAAGACGTATAACGAAAGAGGATAGATTTGTTTATGAAGTTCAGGAGCAAGTAATCATTGTTCACTCCCTTAAGGGGCATTATTAACTATGATCACATTCCCCAATGCCAAAATAAATATTGGTCTTAATATTACAGAGCGCCGCGCAGACGGGTATCATAACCTGGAAACTATATTTTATCCCGTAAAGATAAACGATGCGCTGGAAGTAATTGTCAGTGATAAATTAAGTTTTGAATCATCCGGACTGGAAATTCCCGGCAGGATGGAAGACAATCTTTGTGTTAAGGGCTATCATCTGTTAAAAAAAGATTTTGACCTGCCGCCTGTAGCTATTCATTTATATAAGCACATCCCCATAGGCGCTGGGCTGGGCGGCGGCTCTGCAGATGCGGCATTTTTTATTACGCTGATGAACAGAAAATTTGAGTTAGGTTTATCAGTAGGGCAAATGCAGGACTATGCCCGGGTGTTAGGTGCCGACTGTGCCTTCTTTATTGAAAACAAACCCGTATTCGCTTTTGAAAAGGGAGATGAATTTGAAGCTGTAAAATTAGATTTGGCTGCTTATAAAATTGTACTGGTAATGCCGCCTGTTCATATCTCAACTGCCGAGGCTTTTCGTGGGGTTAAGCCAGCGGAAGTTAAACACTCCCTGATGGAACTGATCTACCTGCCGGTTAAAGAATGGAAAAATTACATTAAAAACGATTTTGAAGAATCCATTTTTAAAAGCCACGCAGAAATACGGGGCGTAAAAGCATCACTGTATGAAGCCGGCGCATTATATGCCAGCATGAGTGGGAGCGGAGCGTCCGTATTTGGAATATTTGAAGCCCTGCCAGATTTATCCTTTCTCGAACAGCACAATCAGGTGTTTTATAGCGTTTAGATCATACTCCGGCATCGTCAGTAACCCCGCGGCTTACACCTTCTACCCAATCGGCTTCGCCTAAGCCTTTGGCCACAGCTGTTAATAAGCGGTTGTGTACGGTAGTTGCAAAGGGCATGGGGGTTTCGCTTTGCTGCGATAGTTTAAACGTCAGGCGCGCGTCTTTATAGCCTAATTTCGATTTAAAGCCTACGGGTTGATATTGTTTATTGGCAATAAGCTTTCCGTAGTTTTGAAAAATGGGTGCGTTAAACAAGGTTGAACCAAAAAATTCTGCAACCTGGCTTCTGTCAAGGCCATTCTTTTCTGCCAGTGTATAGGCTTCGGCCATTAATTCCATAGAAGCAAGAATCATAAAATTGCCTGCAATTTTTACCACGTTTGCGCCGCCCGCGCTTTCTCCAAAATCAATCACGCCCTGCCCTAAAGCTTCCAATACGGGTTGTGCTATTTCTTTTGCTTTTTTATCGCCCGATGTGCAGATCCAAAGCTTTTTCGCCAACGCGGCTTCCGGTCTTCCAAATACCGGGGCGGCCAGGTAATAGCTACCGGCATCACTATGTAGCTTGGCAAGATGTTCGCTGGTTTCCGGCGCAATGGTGCTCATGGAAATATGTACCGCGTCTTTCGCTAATGATTTTAAAATGCCGGTTTCGCCGTTCACAGTATCCTTCACTATTTCATCTTCAGACAACATAGATATAACCATCTTTACGCCGTCGGCTGCGGCAGCGGGGGTTTGACATTTTATAATGTGACCCGCTTCTAACTCGTCTGCTTTTGATAGGGTGCGATTGTAAATTTGCAAAACATAGCCCGCGCTGATCAAACTCTTTGCCATATTAAGGCCCATGTTACCCAAGCCTATAAAGCCAATTCTTTTTTCCATAATTTCTTAACTAATATATTCCCTGTCTTCGTCACTTAGTGTATCAGCATCACCTTTATGAATGTTGTCATGGTACCCGCCAATATCATACTTTGCTTTTTTAGGGCGGCCCACCAGGATACCTAAAATAAACGCGACTACCGATACCGCTGTCATCATCACCAGCTTGGATATATAAACAGTAGTAAACAATAACGTGAATTTTACCGCATCGGTATTTTGCATTAACACAATAGTAAGCAGTACGGTAATGATGATGATAATTATTGTTTTTATGCTCATGGTGATTTTGAATTATCAATATAGCAATATGCGATTTTTTAAGGTCTAATAAAAGAGGTCGAAACAGATTTAGGAATCTCAAAAAGGAGGCGAAGAATTTATAACCATCCCTGTAACCTCAATTGCATCGATCAACTAAAGAACGATTTTTTTTCAATTAGGTTTTTTGGTAATGGGCCTATGCCAAGAGTGTGTAGATAAATGTGATAAAATGCATCCTCAAAATTCATTGACTTTGATGTGATTTTTAGCCGGTATAAAAAAGGAGGGAAGCTTCTCTCATTTTTCTAAAATTCAATTTTTGGAGTTTGATACACTAAGCGTTCAATATTGCCATGAGTTTATAATCTAATTATATACTTTATAAAAAAGTATATAATTAACTGATTTTTAATTTTATATATGATTATTTTTTATGATTTTTTACATATTGCTAATTTTATTAGCTTTTTAAATTGATTAATTTGATTTTTATCTAAAATTATTATTTTATTAAATTAAATAAGTATATGATTTGTAGTATGATATTAAATTATAAAAAAATAATGGTGTGCTTTTTTATTTGAAAATTATTATAGTTTTTGTTTCAATTATTGATGAAAATACCAATTTGAGATTGAATAAGTTGAATACAATAACTGAAATTGAAATTTGACCCGCATTGCATTAAAATATGGCTGGGGATGAATAGAATAGCGGAAGAATTTAAGAGGCTTAGAAGCGCTTAAAATGCAAATGTGTATACCGTTATTTATCCCCTACCCCAGGGTAGGGTTTAAAGCGAGATTGAATAATTGCGAAAATTACCGGCTGTTTCTTTTACGAATTTGCTTTTGAGCGACGGGAAAAAGGAAGATGGTTGACAGAATGATCAATGCGCCGATCCAGAAACCAATGGTCATCTTGTTCATATCACCAAAGAAAAGAAAGGACATCAGGATGCCATATACCGGCTCCAGGTTGGTAACCAATGCCACTTTAAAAGCCGAAAGCTCGCGCATTACAGATACCCCCGCAACGTAGGCAAGCGAGGTGCAAATGGTGCCTAACAATAGCAAATAGCCAATATCGTCATTCTTTAAAAGCATAGACCTGTCAAATCCATGCGTTAGTAAAAGGTACAAAGTAGACCAGAAAAGTGCCCCCGTCAATTCATAAAAAGCAATAATAGGTGCCTCATATTTTTTAACTTGCCTGGAGTTGATGATAGAAAACAGGCTGGCGCATACTGCACTTGTTAATCCGAATATGATGCCCTTAGTGTATTGGGTTTCAAATTTAAATATCAAAATAATGCCGGTTATGATACATAGCCCGGCAATGATCTCTAACCTTGAGATCCGTTTTTTATTGATCAGCGGTTCAAATATGGCGGTGAATAAAGTGATAGATGACAGGCACACCAATGCTACCGGAACGGTAGATGCCTTGATAGAAGCAAAGAATAATATCCAGTGTCCGCCTACTAAAGCGCCTGTAAAAAATAGCTGGGTAAAGGTTTTGCCGTTTATTTTAAATGCTGTTTTATTAAATTTAAAATACAGAAATAGGGATACTAACGCAATAAGTACCCGGTACCAAACCAACTGAACGGCCGCTATGGATATTAACTGCCCTAAAATACTGGTAAAGCCCCAAATGAAAACAGTAAAATGAAGTATTAGCAGATTCTTATTGATGTCTGTGGAATTGGTACTGGTTGAAGCCATTATTTGGGCGCTTTATTAAGCAAATATACACCCAGCAAGCCAAATAATCCATTAGGTACAAATACAGCCAATATTGGCGGTAAACTACTTTTTAAAGCAAATACCACGGCAAATTTATCAACCACTACATAGGCAAAACATAAAAACAGGCCAATCCCCAGCGGTAAGCCAATACCGCCTCTAACCTTGCGCGATGATATGGAAACCCCGATAAGCGTTAAAACAAAGGATGACAACGGATATACAAAACGGCGGTATTTTTCATACTCCATATCATTCATGTCGCCGGCACCTCGTATTTTTTCTTTAGCTATGTTTTTATTCAACTCTTTTAATGACATGGCCGGGTAGTTGTTATTGATCACAAAATCGGTAGGGCGCAAATCCAGCACCGTATCCTTTTGTATCAGGTTCATCACCAGTTTTTCCCGTAATCCGTTTACATGCCGTACGGAGTAATTTCTGAAGGTCCAGGTTCTTTTAAGCGAATCGTAAACAATAGTATTGGCCACAATTTTTTCGCGGAGCTGATCGCCGTCAAACTTCTCCAGCGTAAACATATAACCTGTATGGCTTACATTATCATATGATTGTGCATAAACATAGGTTCTTTTATCCAGTTGCAGGTGCACCTCGTTTTTTGAAGCATCCCCGTAAAAGCCGTGCGTGTTTTCAAAGTTCAATTTTAAGGCGTTAGTATAGGGGATTAAATAAATATTCCCAAAAAACGAGATCACGAAAATGATAAATGCGGATACAAAGTAGGGACGCAAGAACCGGTTAAAGCTTACCTTTCCGCTTAAGATAGGTACAATCTCGGTTTGATTGGCCATTTTAGCTGTAAAGTAGATCACCGCCAAAAAGTTGATCAATGGCGACAGCAGGTTCATATAAAACGGGATAAACCCTGCGTAATATTTAAAAACGATCTCGCCGAGCGTGGCGTGTTTGGTTAAAAAATTATCCATATGCTCGGATACGTCAAACACAACCGATATTACAATAAACAGCATTAAAGTAAATACAAATGTGCCCAGGTATTTTTTAATAATATACCAGTCAATGATCTTTAAATACCTGTTTAAAAGCGTGTTCATTTATAATCTTTGCCCTAAGCGGTTTACCATTATTTTTTTCCAGTTATAAAAATCACCGGTTATTATTTTTTCGCGTGCTGTTTTAACCAGCCACAAATAAAAATGTAAGTTATGTAAGGTAGCTATCTGGGCGCCCAATATCTCGCCCGAATGTATTAAATGACGCAAATAAGCTTTGGTGTAAGCTGTATCTGCAAACAAGGTGCTGTCTGCTTCAATAGGCGAAAAATCATTCTTCCATTTTTCATTTTTGATATTGATGATACCTTCTTTTGTAAACAGCATTCCGTTGCGGGCATTACGGGTTGGCATTACACAATCAAACATATCAATACCCAGCGCGATATTCTCTAATATATTTACCGGTGTACCTACACCCATTAAATAACGTGGTTTTGCTGTCGGTAATATATCGCATACAATTTCGGTCATGGCATACATTTCTTCTGCCGGTTCGCCAACAGACAGGCCGCCAATGGCATTACCTTCACGCTCAAAGGATGCAATGACCTCGGCCGACTTTACCCTCAGGTCTTTATAAACAGAACCCTGCACAATAGGGAACAGCGTTTGGCTATAACCATACTTGGGTTCGGTACTGTCAAACCGTTCGCAGCAGCGTTTTAACCATCGGTGAGTCATTTCAATAGATCGACGCGCGTAACCATAATCGCATGGATAGGGGGTACATTCATCAAAAGCCATAATAATGTCCGCGCCTATAGTACGCTGGGTATCCATCACATTTTCAGGTGTAAATAAATGTTTAGAGCCATCAATATGCGACCGGAAGGTAACCCCCTCTTCTTTTATCTTCCTTACTTCCGTAAGCGAATAAACCTGGTAGCCACCGCTGTCCGTTAAAATTGGGCCGTCCCAGCCGTTAAATTTATGCAGGCCACCGGCGGCTTCTAACGTATTTAAACCGGGCCTTAAATATAAATGGTAAGTATTACCTAAAATGATCTGCGCCTGGATATCATTTCTAAGCTCGTGCTGATGTACGGCCTTTACAGTACCGGCTGTACCAACCGGCATAAAAATAGG
>DASWOZ010000161.1:0-5676 GCA_036398535.1 Mucilaginibacter sp.
GTAACACTACCCGACAAACTGTTTAATGAGTTTTTATTTTCATCGACAACGGACTGCTGTTGCTTTGCGGATTGACCAAGCGAAATCATCTGCTGCGCTAATTCTTTTGTTTTAACCGAGTTTTCACTTGCGGCCTGTGCATTTTTTTGATGCTGGCTTATTGATGATGATAAGGTAGTATTTAATGTTTTTGCGGATGTATTTAAAGAATTAAAGGCTGTTACACTCGCTATTACCTGCGTGTTTACTTCCTGTAATTTTTTTTGAAATGCTTCCAACTGGGTTGCAACCGTATTAAATGTGGTTGAATTTTGCTGGCCTGCTGCGTCAAGCAACTGCTGCCTGGCCAAAAGGCCATCAATTACGCTATTTAAGCTATTTATGTTTTGAGTGAGCTTTTCGGCTTCTAACTCAACTTCGATGGTTATTTTTTTGTTTATATCCTCTGCCATAATGTTAGTTATGTTTTAAATGCCATTTGGCATAATTAATTTGTTAAAATAAGCCCCGAGAGGCTTATAAATGTGGTTTTCTTATAAATCTGATTTTTGTTTAGAATTTTCTTTTGCGTCTACTTGGGCTTTAAGTTCATCATCCGTATAAAAAAGCATAACACTTAAATTATCACCTTCATGATGAATTGTTGCACGTATAGAACCTTTACCAGATGTCCAATCAGTAAACATAGTTGCGTAACCTTGCTGAAATGCGACTAGTTCATTGCCATCTCCATCTTTAAATGGAGATTTAAAATCAACGATAGGACTTCCTGGACCGTACTTGCCTTCGATATCTTTCACTAAGCTATGATAATAATCTATAACTTTAGGTTGATCATCAAGTTCGAAATCGAAAAGCCCACAATAAGCTTTATTGTTTGTAAACATAACAACCAAAGCGTTTGATGACCTGTTACCTAGTTTCACTTTTTGGAATATTAAAATATCAGGGCCTGACCCTTCTTTGTTTAATACAGCTCCTTTAGCCTTAAGCGCAGTTATTACTGCCAATTTACTACTCCCAAATTTTACTCCTAAAAAACCATCAATGGGAGTTGTTTGAGAAAATCCCCAAATTGGGATAATAAATAATGTGAGAAATAGAATTTTTTTCATGTGATATTGTTTTGGTTTGTTATGTAAAAATAATAATTCAAAGAAGTTTTGCAAAAAAAATTAGCAAAATATTTTCTTTATCGGAAAAATTTAAATTAAGGTTAAATTATCCTAAATTTATTAGCTCTGCTTTACAAGGCTGGCCCTTGCGCCAGCTATCTATTTTATTAATGTAATAATAACAACCGTCCTGTTGTAAATAAATGGGAATAAGCAAGTCCAATTCTAATATATCACGCGGATTTAGTAAAAAGTAGCGTACTACTTATTTGGACCTACTAAGAATTTTTTCTAATTCGGGATAATATTTTTTGCGTAGATCATCAAACAATAAGGTACCCTGGCCATATTGAGGTGATAGTTGCGGCGCATCTGGTTTATGAAAGTAGGGGGTGCTGATATAATCATTTATTATCCTGGTATTTGTGCCATCGGTAAAGGTGACGGTTTTACCTGATGCCCCTATATTTAGCTTTTGATCGATTAGTATCCGCGGTGTTACGCCTATGCTAAAATCGTTGCTTGCAGTGGTATCATCTATCATTTTAATTTGTGCAATGGTGCCACCATAATACGGGCGGTTTAGTGTAACGCCAAATTGACTTTCAATTAAAGTCCCGGTTGCGGGCAAGGTTTGATCGTCAATATTTATTTGTGACCATCCAAATTTTAGCGGTAATATATTGTTGTCCGTTTTATACTGCATGTAGTTTATTTGCGAGTAATTGCCTAACTGAAATGACACCTGTTTGCCCTGGTCAATACATTTTGAAGTCCAGTTTTTTGCTATGGGGATATTATTCACAATGTCCCGGAGTGAATTAAAAGAGATGGTTTGGTTGGCGTTGTCTGTTTGGCAAATGATACCGAACCTTTGCAATGTATCTTTCAAAAAATCTTTTTGTGAAATATCCGGTAGAATGCGCTCGCATTGTACGGTTTGGCCGAATTGCACGGACTGTATTTTATTGGTAACGGCAAACGTAGCACCTGCATTCAATATGAATGAACTACCGGAATAGCCAGAAAACTCATAAGTTACCTTCAAGTTCTCGCCTTTTTGCAAAACGGTATCGAAAGATATGGTTTGATTGGTAGCGATAATGCTGTTACCATTACCACGATCTGCAAAATCAAAAATTTGTTCGGTTAATACCGTGTTTATTGAGTTATCATTTAAATCAAACAAGCGTAATTGTATGGCCAATTTTGAAGAATAACCGGCGTGGCTTGGATTGGTGGAGGTGAATACCAAAGAAAACGAAAATGAAATAGTAACATTTGTAATTTCGGCGGCAAAATAGCCATCAGATTGAGGCAGGTAGGACTTGCTTGGATCTGAAAGAATTAAGCTAAAGGGGATATAGCCAACCGGGTTATTGGCATTAGGGTGACTGAAGGATAAATTTTGACCTGTTTGTACCTGAATGCTTCGGAAATTAGGATCGTTTTGATAATCGGTGCCGTGGTCAAACGAACTATTGCTGAACTGGCAAATTAATAAGGGGTAAAGCGGATCAGCCAATAACGAGCCTTTACCTTTATAGCCTGCTGATTGTAACAGCAGATTGATTGCTGTTTTTATGAAGAAACCGGGCCGCTGGTTACGGACATCTATAGCTGTAGTAAAATCACTATTACTGATCAAACCATAATCAACTACCGGCCAAATCCAGCCATCGGTTTTAGTTTGTGATTGAACCACATTGTCAATATTCCACAGGTGGTCATAAGGTTTCCAAACCAGTTCCTTACCATAATTACTCCATTGACTGGTTGTATCGCCCATGTCATAGATCTTACCATCAATAGCATCAAAGAAATCTACATTGCCGGATAGCACAGTAATATTGGCCATATCCTGTTCAATATTATTGAGTTCGGCAACGCCGTAAGGGATAATCTCGAGGCCATCCTGTATGAGTTTTGCCTGGTATTGGCGATAGGGCAGGATGGTAGTAAATGCAATATCATCAGGAAAACCTAAAAGTTGCCTGTTGCGTTGTGTTAACGGGAGCTTAAATTGATTGGATGTGTTTCCCTGCTGGTTTTGTACATCGGCCAGGTTGTTGATCTGGAATGTTAATGCAATAGGGCTGTCGTCACTTAAATCTGCCAGTTGGTTATTGATATATAGTTGTAGGTCATTCATGTTTTGGGAGTTTGTATTAATGTAGCTGATGTGGCCTCACCCTGCCCTCTCCAAGGAGAGAGGGTTGCTCTTGCTTGTGGCCGCTGATTAGTATTGCTATGCCGAGATGACTGCCGGGCTTGTTGTTGATATGTAGCTTTTAAACTCCCCCTCATTCCTCTCTGAAGGAAAAGGAATTGCCTATTGATTTAATAAGTATATGTTTCTGCAAAAAATAACGCCAGGCAAGTAGATTTAGGTTATTGTGTTTGTATATTAATACTTGGAAGGTTGAATGTTACACTAAAAGGTGCTTGTCCGTTAAGGGTTTCGTATTCGCTGAAGGTGGCGGTGTTAAGTACGATAGTTTGCCATTTAACCGGGTTTTTGTTAACCAGCATCTGCACTTTTGGTGAATATTTGATGGATTGCAGGCCTTTGATATCTGCTACGGAAAGATCTTCAGCCATTACCTTTATTTTTTGCCCGGCGCTTTTGCCTATTACTTCTTCAATGCTATCCTGATTTTCCCAGTCAAAAACGTAATTTTTAATGATTGTGGCATTTTGAACATCTAACGAAACTTCCTGATTGTAAACAAAGCGGTAATAATTCCATGAACCTGTTAAGCCTATCCAGCGCAGATATACCGACTGCTCATCCACTGCATTATCAATGCGTATAGTTTGGGTTTGGGTAAGGGCATGGGTGCCATTATCGTCATCATACTTTAGTGTCAGGCTGAAGTTGTGCACATTGGTTGGGAAAATTTCATTAATAAGCAGCCGATTTAAACCTAACCGGGCTGGCATAGAACCGCCAAATTGTGTTTGCCCGGCTATTATTAATTTAGTGCCGTCCTGATTTAACAGCCATGAACTATCCTCATTCAATATAGCGGATTCCTGAATTCCGCCGGGTAAAGCATCGCGATTAACGTCTAAAAAACCAACCTCACAATATATATCCAGACCAACCATGTCTTCGCTGTAAATAAAGCCAATATCAAATGGATAGCCATTGGAGTAAGCGGGCTCGGTAAAATCTGTAACCCATTTGGCTAATTGTGTATTATCTGTAACCGATGTGAATGGCACATAAGCAGCCAAATTGCCACCATATTTGTTTCCTAATTGTTTGGCCGCATATATTACATAATATGGGTTAGCTATTGCGATCCAGTCGGATGTGTATCCATTTATGGTGCCATCGTCCCAATGTTGCGCATAAGCTATTTGATAACTCGCACTCAAGTTATCATCACGGTAGTTGATCTGTGTAAAATCGCTTTCGTCTTTAGCCCGTAGCAGGCTTTGCAAAAAGTTAGCTAAATCTGCTTTTATTAAGCCAGCGCTATCCGGCCTGTTTGTGGATATGATAGTGTTTTGCAGGCCGAGTAGTTTATCCTGATAAGTGATTTTTGTTTGCAACTGATAGTAGGGCTTTAAACGGTTTATGTTTATAAATCCGGTTGCTGTTGCTGTGTATGGCTTATTTATAGTAATTGAATTTGAAGTAACACCGGTTACGTTATATACGCCATTGTAACTACCTGCATTTACATACACTAAATCATTATTGATAACGCCATTTAAATTGGCGTTTATTGTTAATGTGGCGTTGCCGGTTAAGCTATCGGCAGTTATTGCTGTAATTTCAAAATCTTTACGCTGGTAGGTAAATACAACAGGATTAAAAGCCGCGTTCCATCTACTAATATTACCGCCAACCGTTACTGATGGGTCACTAACCAACAGGTTTGTTAAAACCGGGATATTTACCTGCCGGTTTGCCACGCATCCAACCGGATTAGCATCTGTAACATAAACGGTTTTTACACCATTTGATAAACCCGTAAATGTGGCCGATGCCTGGAAGCTTACATTATTAATACTATACCGTAGAGGCAGGTAAGATGAGCTTGCGCCTATTGTTATTTGGGCATCATTTGCCCCTGTTGCAGATTCGGCTTTATCTATATTTATATAGTTGATGACTAAATCACATGAATTTACCGGTGGTGACGGATCTTCATTTTCAACTACGCTTATTATCGAAAAGCTTTTATAATAAATAACATCTACAAGGCCGGTATCGTTAAGCCCCATCCGGGAAACGACACCCGAATATATCAGTTGTGATTGCCCCGAAATGGTTATCTGGTTTGTGGTTATCGAGCCATTGTCATTAACGGAATAACTGGTAGCGGCATTATGACCGTTAGCGGGCTGACCTGTATCAACATCTATCAGTGTTATATAAACATCGGCGTAATCATCTTCACTGTTAGGGCCAGTGGGGGCGCTATGTGTGTTTGCAAAATCTATTCTTCCTAATAATCCCATTTTATTTAATATTTAAACTGTTTGCTATTTGCGCGATGGCATTGTTTGCCATTTCGTCCAGTGTATGGCTAAGCCTTAAGTTTAT
>DASWOZ010000162.1:0-5329 GCA_036398535.1 Mucilaginibacter sp.
AAAGCTAACCTGGCTTCCTTTAGCGCTTCGTTCATAAAAAAATCATCGGGCGATACGGCGGGCTCATCGCCAAAAGTTACATACCTCATATTATGGGTTACCAAAAGTTTTTGTTAGATGCTTTTCTGTAGTCACGATCATTAATACGGCGGGCAACATGCCCGAAATTAAAAACGCAAAAACGGTAATGGCCTCACGTATTTTAAACGGAACCGTGACCATATTCATTATTAAGGTTAACAGCAGGCCTGCTACTAATACAACCAACCCGCATTTCATCATATAAATGGCCGAGTAGCGATTAGCCTCATCCCAGGTTTGCTGGTTTTGTTGAGATGCCGGTGTACGATACCCATACCAATTATTAATTTTTTTAGGCGGGAAATAATGTAGTATGACCCCAATAATTAAAAGGATCAATCCCATTATTTGCGGGCCAAACAGCCAGCTAAAAATACCATGAGCTATCATATCAGTTTACTTCCGTTAGGTACTTGTTTATCAACCGTGGTTAAAACAATATCGCCGTTCTCATCTGCAAAACCGGTCACTAAAAACTCCGACATAAAATTAGCTATCTGCTTTTTAGGGAAATTGATCACCCCGGCAATTTGCCTGCCTACCAACTCTTGCCGCGTATAATGCTTGGTGATTTGCGCGCTTGACCATTTAATGCCATACTCGCCAAAATCAACTTTAACTTTATAAGCAGGCTTTGCGTGCTTCGGGGAAATCGGCTACTTCCAATATAGTGCCCGCCCGTAGTTCTACTTTTTCAAAATCATTCCAGGTTATGGGCTCCATAATTGCTATTTCTATTATTTCTCGCTGTTGTCAGCATAAATAACATCGGTTTGTATTTTTATAGCTAACTGTTAAACTTTTATAAGGTATTATTGTCTTTGAGTTAATTGCAAAGGTAATTTATTTACAATACAGGTGCTGATAGCTTTATAAAAGTTTGCACCGGCTAATTAAACATACAATGAAAAGCACCAGCATTTTTATAGCGCTATTTTGGGTAAGTATAGTAACAGGTTTTACGCAAAGCGTTGACTTTCGCCGCAAAATTGAAGTAACCGGCATAGCCGAAAAAGAAGTAACGCCGGATATTATCAACGTATCCATATCCCTAAAAGAATATCCTGATGGTAAAAACAAGGTAACCATCAGCGACCTGGAAAAACAATTGGAGAAAGCTGTAAACGAAGCGGGGATACCAAAAGAAGATTTCACTATCAATAACTTGTCGTCTTATAATTACATCGACCCAAAAAAGAAAACGCCTGATTTTTTGGCCAGTAAACAATACCTTATCCGTTTTCATGACCTAAATAAGTTTAACCAGGTATTGAGCAAAATTGATCCAAAAGGCATTCAATCTACCAATATTGACAGTTATGATTATTCTAAAATTGAATCCTTAAAAAATGAGCTTAAACTGAAGGCATTATTAACCGCTAAAGAAAAAGCCGCTTACTTACTAAGCGGCATCAATGAAAAATTAGGTGGTGCCATCAGTATTGTGGAGAATGAGGATAATAATTTCCCCGCCCCACGCGCAGTAATGTACATGGCCAAATCGGCTATAAATACGGCTGACACGCCCGAATCAGACATTGCTGTAAAAAATATAAAATTAAGCTACCAGATACGAGCTGTATTTGAAATTGCAAACAAGTAGCCGTTATTATTTGATCCAATCAAACTTAGTATAAGGCACTAATACCTCCGGTATTTTAATGCCATCCCCGGTTTGATTGTTTTCTAATAACGTTGCTACAATACGTGGTAAAGCCAAAGCGCTGCCATTTAGCGTATGCGCTAATTGCGTTTTACCCTCGGCATTACGAAAACGTAGTTTTAGGCGGTTACTTTGAAAGCTTTCAAAATTTGAAACCGACGAAACCTCTAGCCAGCGTTGTTGTGCCGCGCTCCAGGTTTCCATATCATAGGTCAAAGCCGAAGCAAAACCCATATCGCCGCCGCATAAACGCAGTACGCGGTAAGGCAAGCCTAATTTTTGTAATAACCCTTGTACATGCTGGCTCATTTGCTCCAGTACCTCGTATGAACTATCCGGATTGGCTATCTGTACAATCTCCACCTTATCAAATTGATGCAGGCGGTTTAATCCGCGCACATGCGCGCCATAAGAACCCGCTTCGCGACGGAAGCATGGCGTATGGCCGCAATTTTTTATCGGCAGGTCCTCTCCTTTTACAATCACATCGCGGTACATATTGGTAACAGGCACCTCGGCAGTTGGGATCAGGTATAAATTATCCAAACCAACAAAATACATTTGTCCCTCTTTATCAGGCAACTGGCTGGTACCAAAGCCCGATGCTTCATTCACCATTAACGGCACACTTACCTCGCTATAGCCCGCTTTCTCAGCCTCATCAATAAAAAAATTGATCAACGCGCGTTGCAGCTTGGCCCCTTTGCCTGTATATACCGGGAAACCGGCACCTGTTATTTTAACACCCAGTTCAAAATCTATCAGTTTATATTTAGCGGCCAGTTCCCAATGCGGCAAAGCATTGGCCGGCAGTTGTGGTACAGCACCGTTTTCAAGCACTACTTCATTATCATCGGGTGTTAAACCTTTAGGTACTGATGCATGCGGTAAATTAGGCAGCAATACTATTTTTTGATACAGCTCTTCTTCTATTGACGCAAGCTCTTCGTTTAAAGTTTGAATTTCGCCTTTAAACGTACCTGAAGCAGCTTTGGCGGCTTCGGCTTCTTCTTTTTTACCGGCACGCATCAGTTCGCCAATTTGTTTGGCAGCCGCATTAGCCTGCGAAGAAACAGTATCAGCTTTGTTCTGTGTTAAACGGCGTCTTTCGTCTAATTGAATAATTTCATCAACTAAACCGGGCTGTTTAAAATTTTTTACAGCCAAACGTTCTAAAACCTGTTCCCTGTTATCGCGGATATAACTAACTTGCAGCATTGATTTATTTTTAGGCAAAGATATAATTAGTTCATGGATCATAGATAATGGTTCATAGCCATAATTACGATTATTAATAATTCCATGAACTATCAACCATGAACAATGAACCAAGGTAAACTTTACTTAGTACCCACCCCCATTGGCAATATGGAAGATATTACCTTCCGTGCAGTACGTATCTTGAAAGAAGTCGATTTGATTTTGGCCGAAGATACCCGTACCTCCGCGCCTTTACTAAAGCATTTTGATATTCATCAAAAGGTATTCGCGCACCATCAGCATAATGAACACCAATCCAGTAATGAGATCATTAAGTTTTTAAAGGAGGGAAAAAATATCGCTTTAATATCTGATGCAGGCACACCGGCTATATCCGACCCGGGATTTTATTTGGTGCGCGAAGCAGTAAAAAATGAAATAGCCATTGAATGTCTGCCCGGTGCTACAGCATTTGTGCCTGCGCTGGTTAATTCGGGTTTCCCTACCGATCGTTTTTGTTTTGAGGGATTTTTGCCTTTGAAAAAAGGGCGGCAAACCCGTTATAAATTATTGGCAGAGGAAGATCGTACCATTATACTTTATGAATCGCCGCACCGTTTTTTAAAAACGCTGGACGAAATGGCTACCTATTTTGGTGCCGAACGGCAAATATCCGTATCGCGCGAGTTGACGAAAATGTTTGAAGAAACGGTACGCGGCACTGTTGCCGAAGTAAAAACTTATTTTGAAACACACCCCGCAAAAGGCGAATTTGTTATATGTGTAGCAGGAAAATAGGCTACTAATCAAGTTTGTCATTGCGAGGAGCGTAGTGCCAGGCGGGTAAGTGCAACAAAGCAATCTCGTCGCTTTGCTTACAAAGAGATTGCCACGCTATCGCTCGCAATGACATATTTATTTAATATAAATGAAAAAAAACATTCTTCTATCCTTATTCTCTGGCTTGCTGCTTTGGTTGGCATGGCCGCCTATGCATTACACCGCTTTCTTTTTGTTTTTGGGGCTTGTACCAATGTTGATAGCGATGGAAAATATTATCCAGTCCCCGTCAGCTAAAAAAGGAAAACAGATCTTCGGCGTTACTTTCCTCGGTTTTTTTATCTGGAATACCCTATGTATTTACTGGGTGTACAACTCCTTAAAAACTATTGGGCCGGTTGTAGCAGTGCCTATTACTTTAATACCGTACGCATTAGGCCCACTGCTCATGTCAACCGCATGCTGGCTTTATTACAGGTTCAGGTTATTAACCAACCGCACCTGTGGATTAGTAGGTTTAGTTTGCTTTTGGATAGGCTATGAATACCTGCACCAAACCTGGGATCTGAACTTCCCGTGGATGACGCTGGGTAACGGTTTTGCCATAAGCCATCAATGGGTGCAATGGTATGAATATACCGGCGTTTATGGCGGCACTATCTGGATCTGGATATTAAACATCCTGATCTTTTTAATTTATCAGAGCCTAAGCGAAGCGCAAACCAAGCAGACAAGATTAAAGTTGATCTCTGCCTTTGTAATACTATTGATATTTCCGCTTTCGTTTTCATTGTATCGATATTATTCTTATACCGAACCGTTTGACCCGGCCAACATTGTAGTAATACAGCCCAATATTGACCCCTATGGCAAAGAGGGCGAAATTCCGGCCTATCAGCAAATAAGCACCTTAACCCACTTGTCTGATTCCATCGGTCAAACCAATACTGAATTTTTTATATGGCCCGAAACAGCCATACCAGATTATATTGACGAGGAACATATCCGGTCGAGCCAATACTTTTTACAGGTGCAGCAGTTTTTAAATAAATATAAAAACGGCAATGTTATCACCGGTGCCGAAACCTATAAAATTTATAATAAACGGGCTACGCCCACCGCAAGCCCAATAGATGGCGGCCGCTTTATGGATAATTTTAGCACAGCCATCAATATTGAAAACAGTGCCGAGGTGCAATTTTATCATAAATCAAAACTGGTGCCGGGTGCCGAATCCTTACCTTTTGGCAATGCCTTATCATTTTTAAAACCCGCATTTGAGCATTTGGGTGGCGCAACCGGCAGCTATGCCGGGCAAGTAGAGCCGGGTGTATTTTATTCGCAAAGCGGCATTGGGGTTACCCCGGCCATTTGCTATGAATCTATCTGGGGCGAGTGGATAGCGCAATCGGTACGTAAGGGCTCACAATTTATAGCCATTATCACCAATGATGGCTGGTGGGAAAATACCTCGGGCAAAGACCAGCACCTTGATTATGCCAAGCTGCGGGCCATTGAAACCCGGCGCTGGGTGTGCCGTTCGGCAAATACAGGCATCTCCGCATTTATTAATGAGCGCGGCGACATTGTACAGCAAAGCAAATG
>DASWOZ010000163.1:0-20940 GCA_036398535.1 Mucilaginibacter sp.
AACAAAATCACCAAGAAAAATGTTAACCAGCTTAAAGTTGCCTGGTATTATCCCACAAAAGATAAGATAGAGTATACCTTTAACCCAATTGTGGTTGATACCATCATGTATGTGCTGGCAAAAAATAGCTCGTTAGTTGCGCTTAATGCAACAACCGGGAAAGAACTCTGGATACACGCCAATTTAAACGGAATTATAAGAAGAGGAATAAATTACTGGGAAAGCAAGGACAGGAAAGACCGCAGATTAATATTCAGCATGAATAATACCTTACAGGAAATTGATGCCCTGACAGGTAAATCCATACTTAGCTTTGGTACTGATGGCTTTGTGAATTTAAAAGAAAATCTGGTACGTAATGCCGCAAGTATTCCCCGCGCTGCATCAAGTACGCCGGGGCATATTTTTGAAGATCTGATCATTGTGGGTTCTTCGCCCGGCGAAGCTTTATTTTCGCCTCCGGGACATTTAAGGGCCTATAATGTAATTACCGGAAAATTAGCCTGGGTTTTCCATACCATACCGCAACCGGGCGAATATGGCTATGAAACCTGGCCCAAAGACGCTTATAAATATGTAGGCGGGGTAAATACCTGGGGCGAAATTTCTGTTGATGAGAAGCGCGGTATTGCCTATTTCCCGCTTGGGGCACCTACTTATGATTATTATGGTGCAGACAGAATTGGCGCTGGTCTGTTTGGCGATTGCCTGTTGGCGTTGGATGCACGTACCGGTAAGCGTTTATGGCATTTTCAAATGGTACATCATGATCTTTGGGATTATGACCTGACCTCGGCCCCGCAACTAATCACCATAAAGCATGACGGCAAAATGGTTGATGCCGTAGCCGTTGCCAGTAAACAAGGATTTTTGTATGTATTTGATAGGGTAACAGGCGTACCGATATGGCCGATAGAAGAACGCCCGGTACCCAAAAGTGATATGCCGGAAGAAGAGGCATGGCCCACACAGCCATTCCCAACGGTAATTCCTCCATATAATCGTCAAAAGGTTACAGTTAATGACCTGAACCCCTATTGGCCTGCAGGAAAGCTGGATTCTATGAAGAAACGCGTAGCTGCGGCAAAATCGGGATTGTTTACGCCGCTTTCAGATAAATATGAAGTAATTGCTATGCCGGGAGCTACCGGTGGTGCTAACTATGGTAACAGTGCTTCTAATCCTAAAAAGGGTATGGTTTATATATCCTCAATGGAGTATGCTTCCATTTATAAATTAAATAAAGTCGAAAAGCAATCAAACGTATTATCAGCGGATATGGTTGCCCGTGCACAAACAGCTTATAAAGAAAATTGCCAGGGTTGCCATGGCGCTAATCATGAAGGCGGGGCAGGGCCCTCTTTAGTTAACTTGGGTGAGCGTGTAAACTATGAAACGTTTAAAACAACTGTAGG
The DNA here is from genome assembly GCA_036398535.1 of Mucilaginibacter sp. Lineage (GTDB taxonomy): Bacteria > Bacteroidota > Bacteroidia > Sphingobacteriales > Sphingobacteriaceae > Mucilaginibacter. The sequence continues at coordinate 1,416 of DASWOZ010000163.1, forward strand.
CGTAGGTCGTGGGCAGATGCCGGGTTTCGTACACATTGATGAAACCACATTGGGCGCCATTTACAGATATTTAGGCGGCGTTATGACTGCCCCTATACGTAATAGAAATTTAGGCCCCGTTGTAGCTACTTTGCCAGATGGCCCGGTTGTGGCAGCAGGTGGCGCGCCGGCAGCACAAAAATTTATGGCCGAAAGACCTGTAAATGTATTGAATGACTACCCTGAGGGCGTGCCGCATCCTAAAGATAATTATACCTCGGGCTATGGGTTAGAGTATTCTGATCTTTTAAGCCCGCCATGGGCAACTATTACAGCTTATGATCTGAATAAAGGCATAATCAAATGGAGAAAACCGCTTGGACAGGATGCCCGCATTCATTTAAAACCAGGGCAGGAGAGTACCGGTATTCCTATCGGTTCGCAACGTAAAGGATTGGCGGTTACCTCAACAGGTATATTGTTTTGTACTTCAAAGGGCGGCGTAATGTACGCATATGATGCTGATAATGGTAATTTGCTATGGCGCTATGAGCTGCCAATGGATACAGACGGACTGCCTTGTGTGTATGAAGTGAATGGCCGCCAGTATGTGGCTATTCTTTCGGTAGGTAGTTTTAGTAAAGAAACTAATGATCGCTCAAAAGTAAAAGGCGGTTTGCCGCCGGGATATATTGTTTTCGCGCTACCTGAAAAGAAATAAGCTTATGAACAGAAGAACATTCATCTATAATACATCAGGACTGGTACTTTCAGTAACGGTTTTGCCATCATTTGTACCGCTATTTGCAGATAAAACGGATCGCCTGGCTATGGGTACTCTGTTGTTCAGGTACCAATTTAAGCAAACCAAGCCCAAGGAGATAACTACTATTAAAAATGAACTTACCCTGCTGGATATTCCGCAACATCATCGCGATAAGTTCGGCATTAGAAAAATTGAGTTTTGGAACGAGCATTTTGAATCGCTTGATCCGGCTTATCTCACTAAATTAAAAGGCAGCATAAAAGCGGCAGGCAGCGAGTTGGTTAATGTGCAAATAGACCGCATTACTTATAACTTGGCCTCAGAAAATGAGGCAGAGCGTTTAAAAAGTATTAAAGATGTAAAGGAATGGATAGACGCAGTATTTTTTTTAGGATCGAAGTGTATTCGTATTAATCCGGGTAAACCTACCGGAACGGTTGCCAAAAGCATTGAATCGTTAAAAGAGCTGAAGCATTATGCCGATGCTAAAAAACTAACCATTATTACCGCTAATCATTTTGGTTTGGAAACCGACCCGGATAAGCACGTACAGATCATGAAGGGTGTAGGGCCGGGCATATATACCGAGCCCGATTTTGGCAACTACCAAAACCCCGCAACCATGTATGCCTCGCTTGAAGAGATATTACCGTATGCGCATATCGTGTCTGCCAAGGTGGTAGACTTTAATGATAAGATGGAACATATCTCTTACAACTTTGATAAGTGTGTACAATTATGTGAAAGTCATGGTTTTAAAGGTACTTATATGGTTGCCCAGTGGAGTGCTAAATACCAGGACTTAAATTATGATAAGGTAGCAGATTGGGTAATAACACATCTAAAAGAAAACATCAAATAATACAGCTAAGTATACAAACCTTAATACTTTAAAAATGAGATATTTCTTATCCGCCCTGTTTTTAGTTGGCTTAACGGTTGGCTCGTTTGCGCAGGAAATGTCGGGCGAAGTTAATGGACGGGGCCAGGGATTTATCCCGGACTATACTTTTTCAGGATCAACCTTAAAAGGTTGGCATAACATAGGCACGAGCAATTGGAGCGCGCAAAATGGCGTAATCACGGCCAAAGCCGGTAAATCAAGCGGTTATCTATTAACTGACCGGCCTTTTCAGGATGTTGGTGTGCATGCTTTATTTAAAGCATCACCGGGTACCGAGCTTGGCTTTCTATTTCGATTAGAAAAAACAGGCGATGGTATGAAAGGTATTTTGGTAGCTATAAAAGATGCCGAAGTAGGTTCCTATAAAGTAACATTAGATGCGCAAGGCAAAGAAACCAATCGCGAAAAATTAAGATTTGCAGGCGGCATTATCCGCCAGGCACCGGCACTTAAACCGGGAGATGTAACACCCGCGCGCGGTGCACGTCCACCAGGCTTTGGTACGGGCCCTGTTTTAGATTTACCAATAAAACGACCCTCAACCGCAGTTATTCCCGGCGAGTGGAACCAGTTTGACGCTTTTATTGATTTAAATATGCTGCGGGCCTATACTAATGATAGTGGCGAAACAGGCAGCGCAACAGATGAAACAGACGGAAACTTTGGCCCAATCGCTTTATATGTATCCGGCGATGGCGAAGTGCAGTTTAAAGATATTAAATACCAGGATGCCGGTATTAAGCACATGCCGTTAGAAAAATCGTCTAAAAATTTCCGGGTACAACGCATCAACGATATGTATTATTCATGGGGTGTTGGTTCCGGCGATTTTAACCGCGATGGTATTACCGATATTGCTGCAGGCCCTTATATTTATTATGGCCCCGATTATACCAGCTATCGCGAAATTTTCCTGGCGTCTTCATCAAGTCCTTCAAGAGATTTTACGGAGATTAACTGCCAGTATAGCTATGATTTTAACGGTGACGGCTGGCCCGATATTTTAACCGGCCCTTCACATGGTACCGTATACATTAATCCCAAAGGCGAGTCGCGCCGATGGGATAAGTATGTGGTTATCCCAACTATTCAATCAGAGATCACTTTATTCAGAGATATTGACGGCGATGGAAAGCCTGAATTAATTTATGCGGCCAATGGCCAGATGTGTTACGCCAAGCCTGACCCAAGCGATGTTACCAAACCATGGATCCAACACCCTGTATCTGAAAAAGGATATGCCATGCCGCATGGCATAGGTGTTGGAGATATTAATGGTGATGGTCTGTTAGACCTTGTGGGTGCCAATGGCTGGTGGGAACATCCAAAAGACAAAAACATGGAAGTAATGTGGATCTATCATCCTGAAGCTTTTGGGCGTTACGGCCACCGCAGTTCAAACGTTGGGGGCAGCACCATTGGCGTATATGATGTAAATGGCGATCATTTAAATGATGTAGTAACCGCCTTAAATGCACATGGTTTTGGTTTGGCCTGGTTTGAGCAAAAACGCGACAAAGCCGGAAAAATATCCTTTGTAAGGCACATGATCAGTGATGACTACAGTACAAAAAATGCTGGCGGCGTTACTTTTTCAGAACCGCATGGAGCCGCTTTTGCTGATATTGATGGTGATGGCATACCCGATTTTATTACGGGCAAACGTTACTGGTCGCATCTGGACGATTATCTTGACCCTGACCCTTATGGGCCGCCGGTAATCTATGTGTATAAAACAGTAAGAAACCCAAAAGCCCCCGGCGGGGCGGCGTTTGTACCTGAGTTAATACATAATCGTTCGGGCGTGGGCTCTGACGTTTTAGCCGAGGATTTGAACAAAGATGGTGCTATTGATATTGTAACCGCTACAGACCGTGGCGTGTTTATTTATTGGAATTTACAAAAAGGTAAAGGAAGGAAAAAATAATTATCACATAAATAGCTAAATAGAAGGGGCGGCAAAGTGATTTCCGCCTTTTCTATTTATAAATGTTAAATTCTGTTAAATTGTTACGAAATGTTCGTAGACTAACTAATTAAATAGTTATATTTGATTGTCATTAAAATTTATTTGTTCCAAAAGCATTTAAACCATATCACAATCATGAAAAAAACATTCATTATTTTAAGCGCTTTATTACTTGCCTCAGTTGTGGTTAGCGCACAAAAACCTGATACCGCCAAAGTGATAGTTCATTACAAATTTTCGCATTTGCGTGATACCAATAACCGGGATAAACCCTATACCGAGAATATGTTATTATTTTTAGGTAAAACAGCTAGCGCTTATAAAAGCTATGATCATAAAATGCAGGAGGCCATGATGCGGAAACAAGTTGCCGACCAGGTTGCCGCACAAAAAGGGTCGGGCGGCCCAATTAACATTAAAGTTACCAGCAAGGGAGAAACTTCATCGACCGAATACTATCAATTCCCGGTAGAAAAGAGATTTGTGCGTAAAGAAAAACTAATTACCCCTTACCTGATTGAAGAATCTATGCCGGTAATTGCCTGGAAGATAGGTAACGATACTGCCAGTTTTGGTACTCTGCATTGCCAAAAAGCTACCGCCCATTTTAAGGGACGTGATTATACAGCATGGTTCTGTCCCGATCTGCCTTTTCATTCGGGCCCATGGAAACTGAACGGTTTACCTGGTTTAATAGTGGAAGCTTATGATACCAATAAGGAGGTAGTATTTAAGTTTGATGGCCTGGAAAATGTGATTGCTACACCAAAATCAACTACAGAAGCGGTAGATCATTCGGGTGTGGTGGTTAAAATGGTGGGTATGGACGACCCTAACGAAGACCCTAATATAATTGCCATACCAACAGACGCGGTAAAAACCACAGAAAAGGAATTTGCCAAACTTAAAGAAGCCATGCGTAAAGACCCAGATGCTTTTGCGCAATCTGCTATGGCAGCAGCAGGTGTTGGCTTTAAACCGGGCAACGGGCCCGGCTCCGATAGCCACCATATTGTAAATGGCCCCGCCCCTGAAATTAATAATCCTTTAGAACTGCCTGAAAAAAAATGACCCGGTCATATATAAGGGTGGTAGTATTCATTTTATGGATGCTATTGCCAGTGGTATGCCTTGCCCAAAGTATAAAAGGCACTATAGCAGATAGTTTGGGTAAACCGGTAGCGTTTGCAAGTGTTAGCCTGCAAAACAGCAGCAAACTGATTATTGCTTATTCAACCAGCAGCGATAAGGGTATTTACACGTTAGCTGTACCAGCTAATGCAGATCATACAGGTTTGCAATTAGAAGTAAGCAGTTTTGGATTTAAAAAACAAATTAAACAGGTAAGCGACTTTGCATTGCCTTATAACTTTAAGCTAAGTGCAGAAACACGGCAACTACAGGCTGTTACCATTAAGGATAAACGCCCAAGGCTGCACACAAATGGCGACACACTAAGTTATAACGTATCTGACTTCAGCAATCCGCAGGATAGGGTGATAGGCGATGTAATTAAAAGATTGCCAGGCATTGATGTGGCCAAAGACGGTAAAATAAGCTATAACGGTAAGCCCATATCTAATCTGTATATCGGGGGCGATAATTTGCTGGATGATAAATATAATATTGCTACCAGCAGCATTCCTAATGGCGTGGTTGACCAGGTGCAGGTACTTGAAAATAATCAACCTATAAAAGTGCTTAAAGATAAAGTGGTTACCGATGATGTCGCGCTTAATTTAACCATAAAAAAAGATGCCAGATTACAGTTGGTAGGACAGGAAACCATTGGAGCCGGGTTACCCGGTGATTATTATGAGGACCTGAATGCTATGATGTTTAAGGATAAATATAAAGCTATTAATTATATAAAGGGAAACAATACGGGTTATGATGTAGCAGGCGATCTGGTATCACATAACAGGTCTGGTTATCTGTCAAGAATTGATAATGATAAGCCGGCTACTGTATTATCATTAGGTACCGCTGGTGATCCTGATCTGCCGCGCAACCGTTATCTGTTTAACCAATCGGGCATATTGAATCTGAATAACCTGGTGAACCTGAAAAATGATGTACAATTGCGGGTAAATCTATCCTATCTGCGTGATAACCAGCGGCAGGATTACCGGAAAACAAGTGAAAAGTATTTGCCAAATGATACCGTTAGATACTCGGAGATACAAAATAACAAGCGTCGGCCGGATATTTTGCATAGCCAGTTTACCGTAAATATTAACAAAAGTAAATACTACCTGAATGATAATCTGATTACGGATTATAGCCATAACACGGGCTATTCATCTTTGATTACCAACGGAGTGCCGGTAAATCAGCTATTTAAAGATAACCTGCTGGATATTAGTAATGAATTGAACGTTATGCAAACCTTTAAAACCAATAATATTTTGGAGGTTTATAGTTACCTGAATCACTCGGGCGAACCGGAGAACAGGATGATTGATCCGGGGCTGAATCCGCAATTGTTCAATAATAATGTTAACTACGCGCAGCTTACCCAAACGGCTAATGTGCCTACATTTTTCACCAATAACTATTTGTCCTATAAAATACCAAGGCAATATGTTACGCAAAGCTATAAAGTTGGGTTTAGCGCGCAGGCGCAATCTTTAAACTCCGCCCTGGCGGCAACCCAGTTGAACCATACCTATAACCTGGTATCCGACAGTGCGAAGAATAACCTGAACTGGACGCGTAATAAATTATATGGTGAAGCTGGTTATGATCTACCCGGAAAAATATTGAAAGTAAATGTTACGCTGCCGGTTTATTTGATGAACATTCATTATAATGATAGTTTTTATAACCTGGATAAAAATTTAACCCGCCTGTATTTTAATCCTCAATTATTAGTAAAGTACCAAAGCGGCATTGAAAACTATTTTAACATTAATTATAACTACAGAAACACGATTGGCAGCATTGAGGATATATATCGCGGTTATATATTGACCGATTATCGTACGCTATATGCCAATAATGCCGACCTGACCGAAAGTAAAACCCAAACAGCATCAATAGGCTTTAATTACCATAAAGCCATTACCTTATTCTTTTTTAGTGTGAACGCAACGTATATGCATCAAAATGCAAATAATATAACATCCAGCATATTAACCAATAATTTACAGCAGCGTATTGTGCTGCCTTTTGATAATAATATTGATTCATGGATGCTTAATGGATACACCAGTAAATATGATTTTGGTTTGCGTACTACCTTTAGTGGCGGTATATCTTTGCAAACCACAAAACTAAATCAAATACAGAACGGCATCATTTTACCTTATAATACCATCAATACTACCCTAAGTTTAGGCGCAGAAACAAAATTGAGTGATAAGATGGATTTTAGCTATAAAGCTAATTACAGCCAAACTACCAGTAAATCATCGGCAGTAGTAAACAGCAGTAAATTTGAAAGGCTGATACAAACTGCGTCAGTAAACTATAATCCTAAAAGTAATTTATTTTTAAGTGTTTCCGGCGACCATTATTATACGCATCAGCAACAGAGCAGTGATTTAAAATATCTGTTTGCAGACGCTTCTATACGATATAAGTTCCCTAAAACAAAGCTGGATGCAGAACTTACCGCGCAAAATATTTTCGATACCAAAAACTACACTGCTTTATATCTTGCAGCTAATGTGTTTACTTCCAGTTCCTATACCATCCCGGGCCGTATTGTACTGGCTAAACTGCTATTCAATTTATAGTACGATAAAAATTGCAGTAATAAATATTGTAATTAAGCAATTAATATGATGATATTTATGTTTTTAAACCGGCTCATCCGGTTTTTCAGTTTAAACCGGTTTTATAACTTTTTTAAAGAGTAGATCATGAAAAAAATCATATGCACTATTGTACTTGCCGGGAGCTTTTTTGTTTTAAAAGCCCAGCAAACTGCAAAGCCCGAAGAAACAGAGGTTTGGCAGCCTGTACCCAAAGAAGTAATAGTTGGTAAACCGTATGTTGACCCGCCATCTGATGCTATTATATTATTTGACGGGAAGGATCTGGATCAATGGGTATCGGCAGAAAACAGGGATCAACCGGCGGCATGGACGGTGCATGATAAAATATTAACGGTTAAAAAAGGAACCGGAAATATTGAAACCAAACAAACATTTACTAATTACCAGATGCATATTGAATGGCAGATCCCGGAAAATATTACGGGTACCGGACAGGGGAGAGGCAATAGTGGAATATTTTTGGCCTCATTAGGCAAAGGCGATGCCGGTTATGAGTTACAGGTGCTGGATTCTTACCAAAACAAAACTTATGTAAATGGTATGGCAGGCAGTATGTATAAACAACTTATTCCTTTAGCGAATCCTGCTAAAAAGCCTGGCGAATGGCAAACTTATGATGTAATATGGATGGCACCTGTTTTTAATGAGGATGGTTCATTAAAATCTCCGGCTAAAGTAACCGTGTTTTTTAACGGTGTATTGGTTGAAAATGATCAGGAACTCACAGGCCCGACATTATACATTTGGAAACCTGTTTATAAAAAACATGGCGCTTCACCCATTAAACTACAGGCTCATGGGGATAAAAGCGAGCCGCTTAGCTATCGTAATATTTGGGTTAGGGCGTTATCATAACAATTACTATATACCATGGCCGAAAAAAGTAAAAAAGAAATAGTAAATCCTTCAAGAAGAGATTTTATAAAAAAAGGTTCAATAGCTGCTGCCGGGTTTATGATCGTGCCGCGATTTGTGCTTGGCGGTAAGGGTTACATTGCACCGAGCGACCGTTTAATGATTGCCAGTGTTGGCGTAGGGGGGAAGGGTGCAGATGACATCAGTCATTTCGATAAAACCGGAAAAGCTGAAATAGCTTATTTATGCGATGTAGATGATCGCCGGGCTGCCGGGTCTGTTAAAAAATTTCCTAAAGCAAAGTATTATAAAGACTGGCGCGAATTGCTGGATAAAGAAGCAAAGAATTTTGATGCGGTATCTGTTTCAACGCCCGATCATAACCATGCAATAATTACTTATGCTGCCATGCAGGCGGGTAAACATGTATACGTACAAAAGCCTTTAACTCATGATATTTATGAGGCGGGTATGCTTACCAACGCCGCTAAAAAGTTTAAGGTAGTAACGCAAATGGGTAACCAGGGTGGCTCGAATGATGGTACCCGGCAATTGGCAGAGTGGTATGATGCCGGGATTATAGGTGATGTGGATACCGTTTACTGCTGGACAAACCGCCCGGTTTGGCCGCAGGGAATCCCGTGGCCAACTACCAAATCATCGGTTCCTAAAGAATTGGATTGGGACTTGTGGCTGGGTACAGCGCCCTACAAAGAATATGTAGATAAATTAGTGCCCTTTAACTGGCGGGGCTGGTGGGATTATGGCACAGGCGCATTGGGTGACATGGGATGCCACCTGGTTGAGGCACCTTTTCGTGTTTTAGGTTTACAATATGCTAAGGATGTACAAGCCAGCGTGGGTACAGTTTACGTGGATGAATTTAAACAGGGGCATTTTCCGGATAGCTGCCCGCCGTCAAGCCATATTACCTTAACTTTTCCTAAAACCAATAAAACAAAAGGAGATATTACCCTGCATTGGATGGACGGAGGGATACAACCCGAAAGACCTGCGGAATTAGGGGCTAACGAAAAATTTGGCGATGACGGTAATGGTATTTTGTTTATAGGTAAAAAGGGTAAAATGATGGCCAGCACCTATTCTGCCAACCCGCTTTTATTACCTACCGCGCGCACCAAAGAAGTAAATGTAAAGCAAAAATTTACCCGTGTACCCGGACAGGCCGAAGGCCACTATGGCCAATGGATTGAGGCTTGTTTAGCAGGTTATGGCAATAAGGAGGTAAGTTCGCCTTTTGAAACAGCAGGGCCGTTAACGGAAGCTTTGTTAATGGCTAACCTAGCTGTCAGGGGGCATGAGTTAGCCGGTGGGCATATCAAATTAGAATGGGATAACAACAATATGAAGGTAACCAATTTTGATGCTGTGAACCAATACATAAAAAGAGATTATAGAGAAGGCTGGAAGATGATTGGTTAAATTATAGGGCAGAATATTTTATCTGCTTAATAATTTCTTGGTTACAAATTCATCAAAGAAATAGGTTCGGTAAGTGTTTCCGATCGGGATTTCGTGTTTGCGGATGAAAACCGTGTTGTTATCAATTGACGCTATTTTTTCTATATTAATGATGTAAGATTTGCTGACGCGTACAAAAAGCTTAACCGGTAATTGCTCCAGAATGGTTTTTATATTCATTGCTGTAATAATTTTTTGCTCGTCAGTTTGCATCACAACATAATCTTTAAGCCCTTCAATAAATAAAATGTCCTTAAAATAAATTTTTATAAATCTCCTTTCGGCCTTTACAAAAAAATAATCTTCTTCAACGGCCGCTATTTGAATATTGGAGTTGTCCGTCAATAATAATTTATGATAAGTTAATGCTTTACTTACCGCTTTTTGAAAACGATCAGCAGGTATAGGTTTTATTAAATAATCTATGACTTCAACCTCATAGCTTTCCAGGGCATATTCAGCATAGGCGGTAGTAAATATGATTAAGGTTGTTTTAGGAATAGCTTTAGCGAATTCAATGCCGCTTATACCGGGCATTTGAATATCCAGAAAGATCAGATCAACCGGGTTTTCCTTTAAAAACACTGAAGCCGCATTACCGCTTCCAAATGTTTTAAGTATTTGCAGGTTTTGTGACTTATCAATCAATAACTGAATCGCTTCCCGGGCTAAAGGTTCATCGTCAACAATGATGCAATTCATAGTTTGATGGCTAAATACAAGCTAAAAGTATTCCTCTCGTTTCGGATATCGAGGCTGTACTTCCCAGGATAAAGCAGTTCCAGCCTGCGTTTTACGTTTGATAAGCCCAGTCCTCCCTTATCATTATTGACCATTTCTACCTCCGGCTTTGAGTTAACGCATCTAAAATAAAGTTGATTATCCTCCATATTAAAAAATAAATCAATATAAGAATGCTTTTCAGCGTCCATATTATGTTTAACCGCATTTTCGACAAAAATAATAAAGAGTAAAGGAACTACCTGTATGCCATTTAAATCACCTGCTTTAAATACTGTAAATTCAAAATCGTCACGGCGAATTTTTTCCAAGCTCAAAAAGTCTTCTAAAAAATGGATCTCTGCTGTAAGTAGTACCTTATTCCTTGCGCTGTCATATAACTGGTAGCGAAGCAGATCACTTAATTTCATGAGCACCTGCGATGCTGTTTCAGCATCTTTTTGTATAAGTACGTTGGCGTTATTTAGCGTATTAAATAAAAAATGCGGATTGATCTGTTTTTTTAGTTGTTCAAGCTCTGCATGCATAGTTATAGATTCCAACTCGGCAATCCGTTGGCTGTCCAAAATCCAGCGTTGAAAAAATTTGACGGCTGATGATGCAGCCATTAAGATAACGAACAGAAAGCTGAACACCAATATATTGGTGTTTTGAACTTCTTCTTTATATAATGGCCTAACGTATGACCGTACAAAATGCTTGGTAGTGATTAATAAAATGAATGCGACACCAAACAATATCAATACCCATAGAAAATACTCCAGGTACCTGTCTTTAAAAAGCAGCTTTGGTATCAGCCAATACATGTTTAAATAAAACAGAAAAAGCAGGAGCGAAAAAAAAGCAATTTTTGAATACGTATTAGCCGGTTCTGTAAATATATCCTTCCCATTATAAAAGGTAGCACCAATAAACACTATCAAAATCAAATGCCGGTATAAACGGTATTTAGCATTGATAATGAATTGGACAAGAAACTCATTATTGATCTTTTTGGAAGGGCTAACTAAATTCATCTGGAACGCATAAGACAACACTTTTTTAAATGTAAATAATCATTAAAACAATCTGACGCGAATTATACAAAAGCAACCATTTATTATACAAATACTCCATTTATGTAGAGAATAAGCGCCCCTCTCAGCCTTGACAATACTACGTTTATCATTTACTATACAATAAATATGACTTTGGTATAATTTATAAGCAGGTTGCTATAATTTGAAAAAATGGCAATGATATTTAGAATATCTTTGCGCAAAATCAAATAATGGCCAGATCACTAATTATTATTATATTATCATTTATAACTCTTTCTTCCTTTGCACAAAAAAAACATACCATTAGCGGAATAATAAAAGATGAAGCAACAGGCGAAACGTTGATTGGTGCTTCTGTAAGGATAAAAGAAATATCTTCTGCCGGAACTTCTACCAATAATTATGGCTTTTACTCTTTATCTGTTCCGGATGGCGAATACACCTTGCTATGTACTTATATAGGTTATGAAACCATTACCCGGCAGGTTTTACTGCATCATGATCAAAGTTTAAATATTTCTTTAAGCTCAAAAAGTGATTTGAATGAAGTTGTTATAAGCGGTAACAAACCAAATAATGATCAAATTGCTTCGCCGTTAATGGGGGTCGAAAAATTAAACATGTCGCAAATTAACCAGGTGCCGGTAGTACTGGGCGAAAAAGATATTTTAAAAACCATAACCTTAATGCCGGGCGTAAAATCAGGCGGTGAGGGAAATACCGGTTTTTATGTACGTGGCGGCGCGGCAGACCAGAATCTTATCCTGCTTGACGAAGCTACGGTTTACAATGCCTCGCATTTATTTGGTTTTTTTTCCACCTTTAATTCTGATGCTATAAAAGACGTCAGCATATATAAAGGCGGTATGCCGGCAGAATATGGCGGACGCTTGTCATCTGTACTTGATGTTAAAATGCTGGATGGTAATAACAAGGATTATACTGTTCAGGGCGGGCTGGGGTTAATCTCTTCCCGAATTAAGGTAGAGGGGCCCATAGAAAAAGATAAAGGATCGTTTATGGTCAGTGCAAGGCGAACCTATATTGACGTGTTTTTAAATGCCTCTAAAGATTCTACCATTAAGGGGAGCTCACTATATTTTTATGATATTAATGCCAAAGCCAACTATCATTTTGATAATAATAATGCGATATATCTTTCCGGGTATTTTGGCAAGGATGTTTTAGGATTAAAAAATACATTTGGGACAAATTGGGGAAACGCCACAGGTACTATCAGATATAATCATATATTCAATAGCAAGCTGTTTTCTAACACCTCTCTTATCTTCAGTAATTATAACTATGTCATCCAAAGCTTTTTAAGCGATAATAACTTTAAGGCTACTTCAAAAATAAACGATATTAATTTTAAAGAAGACCTGCAATATTCAATGGGTAGTAGCCATAGCTTAAAATTTGGTGTTAATATTTTACATCACACCATTGCTCCTGGCGATATTACCAGCAATTCTGCATCAAGTTTTAATAATATCAGTGTACAACAAAGGTATGGCTATGAAACCGCCGCTTATGTAAGCGATGACTGGAAGGCAAACAGCCATTTAACTATATTATACGGGTTAAGATTAAGCGGCTTCTTTTTATTTGGCCCGGGTACTTTTAGCACTTATGATGCCGCCGGAAACATTGCATCTTCCTCTACCTATGGTTCTGCCCGGGTGGTAAAATCGTATCTGAATCTGGAGCCGCGCTTGTCATCAAGTTATCAGCTTAATGATGCAAACTCCATTAAGTTTTCATATAACCGCAACACCCAAAATATCCATTTGCTTACCAACTCTACCACCAGTTCGCCTACCGATTTGTATGTAATGAGTAGCAATAATATAAAACCCGAAATTGCTGATCAGGTTTCTACCGGCTGGTTCCGGAACTTTAACAACAATATATTTGAATTTTCTGCCGAAGTCTATTATAAATGGTTGCAGAATCAGATAAATTATAAAGATGGCGCACAACTAATTGCCAACCAGGACGTAGAATCGCAATTAACTTATGGCTCGGGCCGGGCTTATGGACTCGAGTTGTTTTTAAAGAAAAAATATGGCCAATTCAACGGATGGGTAGGTTATACACTATCAAAAACAGAAGATAAATTTTCTGCCATTAATAACGGTAATTACTTCCCCGCTACGCAGGATCGTACGCATGATCTTTCTGTCGTAGGTATTTATCAATTAAATAAGCGCTGGTCTTTCTCCGGTACATTTATTTATCAAACCGGTAGTGCCGTTACTTATCCAACAGGTAAATATAATGTTGGTGGCTTAACTACTTTCTCTTATTCAGAACGTAATGGTTACCGCGAACCGTCAAATAACCGGCTGGATATAGGTGCTACGCTTGAAGGAAAGCAGCATAAAAAATATCATTCCAGTTGGACATTTAGTATTTATAACTTATATGGGCACAGAGATCCGTACAGTATTACTTTCCGTGATAGCAAAACAGTACCAAATACAACCGAAGCCGTAGAAACCAGTATTTTTGCTACGCCAATTCCATCTGTTACCTGGAACTTTAAATTTTAATTAAACACACTAAAATGAAGATTTTTAAATCATATGTAACTTATTTGCTTTTTTTGATGGTACTTTCCTCTTGTACTAAAGTAATCGATCTTAATCTGGGCAATAATACCGGGGAATTGGTAATTGAAGGTAATTTAACCAATGTGGCGGGGCCGCAAGCAGTAAAGCTTAGTAAAAATGTATCCTTTTCAACAAGCAACACTTATCCGCCCGTAACCGGTGCTACCGTTACCGTAAGCGATCAGGCCGGCAATAAATATGCATTTACCGAAGGGCCATCCGGCACATATACGGTTAACGGATTAGCCGGTATGGTTGGCAATACTTATACCATGGCTGTTTCTGCCAATGCAAAAACATATACAGCAAGCTCGGTAATGCCCGCACAGGTTACATTAGATTCCCTGACATCTAAAAATGATGAGTTTAATACCAGTAAGCATAAAAAAGTGATAACCGTTTATTACCGGGACCCTGTAGGCGTAGCCAATCAATATCGTTTTGTAATGTATGTAAATAATGTGCAGGCTAAAGATGTTTATGTATTTAATGACCAGTTTAATGATGGCCGGTACGTAAGTATAGATCTTAGAGAAGATGACAGCAGTAATGGCAATGATACCGGTATCTTTGCCGGAGATACCGTGACGGTAGAGATGCAGTGTATAGATGAACCTATTTATACCTATTGGTATACTTTGATGCAGCAAGAAAATAACGGACCGGGTGGTGGGGTTACGCCGTCAAATCCTCCAACAAATATAACGCCTGTTACACTTGGTTATTTTAGCGCACATACCACTCAACGTAAAACTATCGTTGTAAAGAATTAATAATTATCATTTGCCAACTTAACACAAAGGCCCTTAGTGTAAGACTGAAGTCTTTTGTTAATCTTGATAAGACCAAGTATCGGATCTATAGGCTTCATTATTCCAACGGACTAATTTGGGGATAACCAGAAGCGTTTGTCACTCTGTTTGGTGAATTAAAAATTAGATGATGCTTGTTTTCAGATCCAATATTGTTTTATTAAAAGGCAATCGCGGCGGGCTGATTGGCTTTAATATTTATAGTTGTTTTTCCAATTGAAGGAAAGAGAGCAATCAATAATATGGTACCTAAAATCAACCAACTGATCCAATGGTAATAATCTACAGAGAACTTTAACTGAGCCTGTACACTAATCCCTTTATTCAAAAGCCCGTTAGCTATTTTAGTGGCCTGGTCTGGGGCTGTACCGCGGCTGATAAGCGCTTGCTTGTAATCAGTCAATCTTTGTATGGCAGCAGGATTAAGCGAGCTCAGCTGTTCCTGGAATCTGTTATAATGATTTTGCTGGCCATAAAGCTGAAAAAAATTGATTAGCGCGATACTACTGCAGAATCCTAAAAACCGTACAAATATACCAACGGCTGATCCTGTATTGCCAAATTGTGCAGGAGATGCAGAAACGATGAAAAGAATGATAGGTACCATTAACATTCCTGCTCCCATGCCCTGCAGGAATAAAGGAATAATCAGATCGGAAGTATCTACCTGTGTCGTAAAAACATAACACATTTGCATGTGAAAGATCAGCAGAATAATAAATCCTAAAATAAAGATGAACCTGGTGGATTTTTTAAGTAGTACCAGCCTTGAAGCAATAATTACACTAATAACGATACCTGCAATATTGTAAAGCAATAAATAACCAAGGTGTATAGGGTCAAGCCCCAGCACCCCGCCTATAAAAGACGTGGTAATGCCAAAGGAGCCCCTGACAATATAGAATATAAAAAGCAATACGGTTCCCAAAACAACCTTAGGATACTTAAATGCCTCGGTATATATATAAGGCCTTTTAAGACTTAATTGCCTGGCTACAAATAAAATAAAAAGTATAACAATTGCGATGATCCTGAATGAAATTCGTTTATCATCAAGCCATTCGTACTGTTGCCCGTAGACCAGTACATATCCTATAAGGCAAAGCCCGGCTGAATAAATAAAGAAGCTGGGCCAGTCAAGCCGGTACAATGGGAGCTTTTTAGTCAACCGGACATTGTTCATGATCAAAAACAAAAGCACAGCCCCGGGAGTATAGGAATATATGGCGCATTTATAGATCACGTTATAATCAAAAGTATCAATTATAGTAGCGGTAATTAGGGTTGTTAACGGAACAACACATAGTAAAATACAATAAACTACTGAATACCCGATCTCTTTTGACCGTTCACTATGCATTTTGCTGAACATTAAGGTAAGGGTAATACTGATTGTTCCGCAGGTTAATAGCCCCTGTATGTATCGCATTGCTAAAAGCAACAAAAACGAATGCGTTATATAACACAGATAACACGTGCCTATCAGCAAAATCACGCCAACAATCATGTATTCCTTGCTGGCTATATTTTTAAAAAAACGCCCTTCCAAAACTATGAAACTTGCCATTGCCCCATACAAAATGATCAATGAATACTGAACATCATTGGGTGTAATACCATAATAGCCCGCAGCAGCATTAACATTGCTCACTGATAGCGCAAATAAAACCACGCCGGGCAGTACCACAATTAGTAATGCAAAACGGATCAACCATTCGGGTACCCATTTTTTGAAAACCGGTATGGTATTATTCATTGGCTTGATGAGCTTTTATTTATGCTAACGCTGGCATTCATTCCCGCGCTTAATAAATTAACAATAGGGTTATTGTCTACAATTTTTATTTTAACGGGTATCCGCTGGGCGATCTTTACAAAATTACCGGTAGCATTATCCGGCGGAAGTAATGAGAATCTTGAACCGGTTGCCGGTGATAAGGAAGCTATTTTGCCTTTGATTTTTACATCGGGATAGGCATCTATAGTAATAGCTACCGTTTCTCCTATGTGCATATTGTGCAGTTGTGTTTCCTTAAAATTTGCAACCACCCATTTGCCGGTTTCTTTATCAACAATAAAAGCCAGTATTTGGCCCACCTGTATCTGCTGGCCGGGTTGTATGGTTCTTTTACCCATTTTGCCATCATATGGCGCAGTAATAACGGTATAAGATACGTCAAGGTTGTTCCTTTTCAGTATAAGTTCGCGGCGTTTTATCTCCGAGAGCACAGGAGATATTTGAGATCGGTTATCGTTCACTTTTGATAAAGCGGCCTGGTAGTTATCTAAAGCGGCCTGATAGTCTGATTGAGCGACATCTAAAGCGGTCTGCACGTTTTCCATTTGCTGTTTAGTTGCTGATTCTGCCTCAAATAACTTTTGGTACCGGGCAAATTCCAATTGCTGCCTCACCAGTTTAGCTTTAGCGGCTATTATTTGCGTATTGCTTATCTGGGCAATTTTCGAAGCTGTTTGTACATTGCTTTGAAGGGCCGCTACCTGCTCTTTTCCGTTTTGTATGCCGGCTTCAGCTTCCTGTTGTTGCAAAGCATATTCCTGATTATCAATAATAAGCAGCGTGTCTCCTTTTTTAACATCCTGGTTCTCATCGTAACGAATGTCTTTAATAAAACCACTTACTCTTGCTGTAATGGGGTTAATATATTCTTCAACCTGGGCATCGTTAGTATCCTCATATTTAAACAGGTGAAATGCGGTGATTCCGCCCCATATACATAAAGTTAATGCGATAATGCCTGCTATCCATGTGGTAATCCTGGTAATTAATTTGTCGGTAGTTGTATAGTGGTTATGCTTATTCATTTTAAAGTTTGCCGGTAATGTTTTGTAATTGATAATATTGGAGTTGGGTGGCTATTTGCGCAGCAGCCAGGTCAAAGCGTGTTTGCAGTAACTGCGTATCAGCATCTAACAGATCCGTTATTCATGAGGTTTGGTTAAAATACGTGTTGTTAACTATCCTGAGGTTCTCTGTAGCCTGTTTAATATTTAATTTGCTAACCTCAATCCGGTTAAGGCCTTCCTTAAATCTTAAATAAGCCTCATTAACCTGTTCCCGGATATTGTCCTGTATTGCAGCATGCTCAATTTCCTGACTTTGATAATTAAGCTTGGCTATTTTAGTTTTGTGATTGTTACGATAGAGGGACGAAATTGAAAAGGATGCTTTAACACCGTAAAACCCTAAACCGTATATATTACCTGAATATGGATAAAGTTGGATTTGAGGATAAGTGTAACTATATTCTGCAAACAAACCCAATTTAGGTGATACATTTGCTTTAACGTTTTTCAACTGTAAGCTTCGTAATTCGGTTTCCTGTTCTGATATTTTTAGCTGGTAAGCATTATTATCTGCATCGGCCAAATAGTCATCATAGCTTTTTGTGTTGACGGAATCAAGGTTAGCCGTTTCAACCGGATTTATACGCTGGTCATCAGGCAATCCTATAAGTATATTTAATTTCTGATTAGCGATGGCCAAGTCATTATCAAGTGTAGCCAGTGATAATTTTTGCTTTGAAAGTTTTAATTCGGCGCGCAAAACATCGCTTTTTAAAACAATACCGTTCTTTTGCAAAGTTTGGATCTGAGACAACTGTTTTTCTTGTGCCGCGATATCTTTTAATAACAAATCTTTAAATATCAGACTCCGCTGCATATCCAGATAGAAAGCCGTAGCCCTGAGCTTTATTTCGGATAGGGTTAGTTTTTTTTGCTCGCCGGCAATTTTGTTTTCGCTTTTTCGTGCATCGATTTCCAGATTTGTTTTGCCGCCATTATACAAATTAAAATAGGCGCTGCCTTCAACTTTATAATAGGTGTGTATAACCGGAAATTGTTCCGGAATGCTGAAGAGCCCGTTCTCATAAATAGGCATATTGGTTACCCTGGCATATTCACCATCTGCATCAATTTCGGGTAAGCGGTCGGCTTTGGCTTCTTTAATTCCTTCGGCACTGCTTTGCAAATACAGATCTTTCATCTGTACGGCCTTGCTATTGCTCTCGGTTTTTCCCCAAATCTCTTTAAGTGTTAAAGTTATCTTATGTGAAGAGTCTGCCTGTAACGGAATTGCGTACACTGTTTGAGATGATTGGATGAGTGGCAGTGTAAACAAGATGTATTTAAAAAATAGTTTCATAAAATTTGATCGGGCAAAATTCAGCTTATTAGTGCTAAGAAATTTTATGTATATTGCCAATATTTTGCTCATTCCAGCCAAATTATTATGATTAAAACCTCCGAGTTTTTCGCAGCCATTGATCGCATACCTGAATCAGTTTATGTAATGCATGAAAAGAATGAGTTTCGGTTGCCGCCGCATACACATCATAAAGGGCAGTTAATTTACATTGAAGGTGGGGTTGCCTATATACATCTGGTAGAAAAAACACTGATCATTCCGGCCAGGCATTACGTATGGATTCCTAAGGGGATGAAGCATTTTGTAGAGATGCACAAATCAGTAGAGATCATTTCTTTATATTTTTATGCGGATGACGATGACGATCACCCTTTTTTTAACAAAGGCGGAATTTATCCTATTAATATGCTTT
>DASWOZ010000164.1:0-5207 GCA_036398535.1 Mucilaginibacter sp.
GCTTAGGCGGCGCATTCAGTGATGGTAAAGGGCAGCCAAGCCAGTCAAACGCGGTATCACACGGTTGTGCAACTGCAAGATTTACAGGAGTTAACGTAATTAATACAAAAAGAAATATCGGATAATTATTATATGGCAATACTTAGCAAAGAAGATGCACAGGCTTTATTAAAGAAAGTGCTTAGCTACTCAAAAGCAGATGAGTGCGAGATAAGTTTAACCGGCCGCACAGGCGGTAACATTCGTTACGCGTTAAACGCGGTATCAACCGCGGGCGAAATGAGTACCTTAACCTTATCAGTAAGTTCAACCTTCGGTAAAAAAACAGGTACAGCAACCGGCAATGAATTTGATGACGCATCATTAGAAAGAATTGTACGCAGAGCTGAAGAGCTGGCTCAACTGGCTCCCGAAAACAAGGAATATATGCCATTGTTAGGCCCGCAAACTTTTGCAGAGGCAACTACATGGAATGAAAATACAGCCAACCTGACTCCCGAAAAACGTGCTGAACTGGTAGGAAAGAGTTTAGAAGTTACTAAACAGGCTAATTTGGTGGCTGCCGGCTTTTTAGAAAATTTAGTTGGATTTACAGCTGTAATGAACTCAAAGGGCCTTTTCGCCTACAATAAATCAGCAAATGTTATCTTTTCAGTAACCACACGTACACAAGATGGTACCGGTTCTGGATATGCAGCCCGGGGGTTCACAGATGTTAAAGATCTGGATACTTACGGCGCTACCAGGATTGCAACCCAAAAAGCACTTAGTTCAATGGCCGCAAAAGCCATCGAACCCGGCAAATATACGGTGATCCTTGAGCCTGTAGCAGCTACCTACATGTTGGAAAACATGTTTCGCTTTGATGCGCGCCAGGCAGACGAAGGCAGAAGCTTTTTGAGCAAAAAAGGTGGTGGTACCCGTCTTGGAGAAAAACTTTTAGACGAAAAAGTAACTATTTATTCAGATCCGTTTAACAAGGATCTACCTGCCGCTACATGGGACAGGGATGGTTTACCGCTCGAAAAAACTTACTGGATACAAAATGGTGTTGTTAAAAACCTAAGCGTTTCTCGCTATTATGCCCAGCTAAAGGGTTTAAAACCGGTACCCGGCCCAAGTAATATTATTATGGAAGGTGGCGAGCAAAGTATTGAAGATATGATCAAAAATACCGAACGTGGTGTTTTAGTATCCCGCTTATGGTATATTCGTAACGTTGATCAGCAATCATTGCTGTTAACCGGCCTTACCCGTGATGGTACATATTACATCGAAAACGGAAAGATCAAATTCCCGGTTAAAAACTTCAGGTTTAATGAAAGCCCTGTAATTATGCTTAACAATGTTGAAGCATTGGGTAAACCAGAAAGAAGCATTAGCGTTGAAAGCTATCGCAGTTATATGATACCACCAATTAAGGTGCGCGACTTTACATTCTCCTCTTTATCTGACGCAGTATAGAGAGCTCTATATTATTTAATCCCCCTTTAGTGGGGGATTTTTTGTTTATAATTATTTAGTTTAATAGCTTAGGCAAGTAATACTTAATATTTTGAGAAGAAAAGATTTCCTTTATTTAACTGGCATGGGTGTTGGTGCAGCCATGTTACAGAAAGTGCCCGCTTTTGGCAGGAATATACATCCTGAAGAGGCACTAAGCTCGGTTGATGTTGCTGTAAAAAAACGCATGGCCGATGTAGCTTTAAATACAGCCCGTGCAAAAGGCGCTACTTATGCAGATGTGCGTTTAAGCCGCCATCTTAACCAATCACTTACTACACGCGAGCAAAGAGTACAAAACCTGGTCAATACCGAAACTTACGGTATGGGTATCAGGGTAATTGCCAATGGTTGCTGGGGTTTTGCAGCTACTAATGAGCTTGATGATAAAAGTATTGCCAAGGCGACTGAACTGGCTGTTTTAATAGCAAAAGGCAACTCGAAATTAATGAAAGAGCCTGTAATACTTGCCCCGCAAAAAGGTTATGGGGACGTAAGCTGGAAAACGCCGATTGAAAAAAATGGCTTTGAGATACCTATCAAAGAAAAAATAGATCTGTTATTAACTGTAAATGCTGCTGCTTCAAAAGCGGGTGCAAGCTTTGTTAACAGCTCTTTATTCATTATTAATGAGCAAAAATACTTTGCATCTACAGATGGTTCATATATAGATCAGGATATACATCGTATCTATCCTAATTTTACGGTTACTAAAGTAAATCGTGATCTTGGGTCATCAGAAACCCGCAACGCCCTAAGCGCGCCAATGGGCATGGGATATGAATATTTAACACCCGATGCAAACAGCAAAATGCAAGGCCCGCTATTTCCGCTTTATAAAAACAGGTATGATATGCTGGAAGATGTTGCCTTTGCTGCCGCCCAACTGGATGAAAAGCTAAAAGCTAAACCTGTTGAACCAGGCAAATGGGATATTATTATTGACCCTTCGCAACTGTTCTTAACTATCCACGAATCTGTTGGCCACCCTACAGAACTTGACCGTGTGCTGGGCTATGAGGCTAATTTTGCAGGCACCAGCTTTTTAACTTTAGATAAGTGGAAATCAAAGAAATTTAATTTCGGCAGCAAGATCGTTAATTTTGAAGGCAGCAAAGTATTGCCAAATGCTTTAGGTACCGTAGGCTATGATGACGAAGGCGTTAAATGCGGTAAATGGGACTTGATAAAAGATGGTATATTGGTTAACTATCAAACCATTCGAGATCAGGCGCATATACTTGGTTTAAATGCTTCACAAGGTTGTTGTTATGCAGATAACTGGAATGCTGTACAATTTCAGCGTATGCCAAACGTAAGCCTAATGCCGGGCAAGACACCTTTAAAACCAGCAGACCTGATCAAAAACACAGAGAAAGGCTTATATATGTTTGGCCGTAACTCCTACTCTATTGACCAGCAACGTTACAATTTCCAGTTCAGCAGCCAACTTTGCTATGAAATCAGGAATGGTAAAATTGTAGGCATGGCCAAAGGGGCTGCTTACCAGGCAAATACACAAGAGTTTTGGAACTCATGCTCGGCCATTTGCGACGAAAGCGATTTCCGTTTAGGTGGTTCATTTTCTGATGGCAAGGGCCAGCCAGAGCAAGTAAGCGCTGTGTCACACGGTTGTTCAACTACAAAATTTGATAAAGTAAATGTGATTAATACCGGCAGAACGCTGGGTTAATAATTTATGCATTACTTCAAATAAAAAAGAGCGGTTCTCAATATGAGGCCGCTCTTTTCGGTTGAAAAAATTTTGCCGGTGCATTTGTCCGGCAAAATTTAGTGTTCATGCAACAATTTAATTAATAACCAATTAATTAATATCCCGGGTTGTTTTGATGATTCAAAAGTGGATTGTTATCCAATTCAGATTGCGGATAAGGCAATAATTCATCTCTGCCCGCTTTAAAGAATGCTATTGGTTCCGGAGCAATTGAAGGATAATATCCTTTTGCTCTCCAACGAAGTATATCTATATTTCTAACCTCTTCATCAGCCATTTCTACAGATTTTTCATGCATTAATGCTGCTGTTACCTGATTCTTAGATCCAACAGGGTATTGGGCCGTTGGGTAAGGCGGCATTAACACGTCAGCACGTGCTCTTACCTGGTTTAAATAACCAACAGCAGAAGCAGTATTGCCTAATTCATTTTCGCATTCAGCAAGGTTCAATAATACTTCTGCATAGCGATATACACGCGTATCATTACCACCGTAATAAGTGGCTGCCTGCGCTTTTGACATTTTGTATATTTCCATATACTTGCGCCATCCTGTTTTAATAGTAACACCATGTACAATAGATGAGTTACCATTCTGGTCAGCATCGGCTAATACAGATAAGCCATTGTTATAAACGTCACCTGTTTGGTAAACAGAATAAGAATAACGCGGATCTGTTTTTGTAGCTCCTGTAACCGTACTTTCAAACTCGTTTAAAATTTTGTTTGAAGGGATAAGATTACGCCATGCTAAAGTGTTATACTCCTGTGTACGCAAGGTAGATTGGGCTGAATTAATACCATCCCCGGTACCCCCATAATTAAACATACCATCCTTTTTATCAAAGTTGATAACTTCAAAAATAACCTCTTGGCTAAATTCAGTTTCTTCTTCAAAATTATCCAAAAACCTTGAGGTTAAGCTATAACCATCGGCACCGGCTGTTGGTATCAGCAACAGGGCGGCTTTTGCACCGGCATAATCGCCGGTTTGCATTAAAGCGCGTGCCTGTAACATATAAGCCGCAGATTTAGTAGCACGGCCCAGATCTGCCGCTGCATATCCTGATTTATTTGGAAGGACAGCAATAGCATCTTTAAGATCGGCAGCAATTTGTGCATATACTTGGGCAGGTGTTGATTTTGCGGTATAAACCGTTGGGTCACTTACAGTTTGCGTATGTATTGGAACACCACCCCACATAGTTACCAGGTCAAAGTAGGCCCACGCCCTTAAAAATTTCGCTTCACCTACACACCGGGCTACTAAAGTAGGGTTATCGGTAGACGGAACCCTTGGCGCATTGACAATAACTGTGTTTGCCCTGTGTATCATGGTATATAAACCGGTCCAAACCGCCCCCATAACCGCATTGGTAGGATCAGGAGGGCCATTTAAAATTTGCGCACGGGCAGCTTCTAACTGGCCGCCACCGGTAGCCATGTCATCGCCCCGCATATCATGAACAAAGAACCATTCGCGCGACATCAGGTCATAGCTGCGTAATACCACATAAACAGAATTAGTTGCTAATTGTATTTGATCGCTTGTATTAAAATAACTACTTACAGTTAGGTTGTTTGGATTTGTTTTAAGCAAATCCTTTTTGCATGACATAACTGTGCTCACCAATAAGCCTGCAGTTAGGATTGCAATGCATAAATTCTTATTTTTCATAAAACTTAATTTAATATTTTGTTAAAACCCTGCTTGTAACCCAAATTGGAATGATCTTGCTGCCGGATATTGCCCATAGTCAATACCATTTGTTAACAACCCATTTCTTGAACCAATTTCCGGATCAAAGCCCTTATACTTTGTAAATGTTAATAGGTTTTGAGATGATACATAAACCCTAAGGCGGCTCAGATTCAATTTATTACCAACCTTAATTATGCTTTTCGGGATGGTATAACCAATAATTACATTTTTTAACCTTAAATAAGAACCATCCTCTACAAACCTTGT
>DASWOZ010000165.1:0-7433 GCA_036398535.1 Mucilaginibacter sp.
CAGGATAAGAACCGGCATGTATCGCATTTATTTGGCTTATACCCAAGTAACCAAATATCGCCATACCGTACACCTGAGCTATTTGATGCCGCGCGCACTTCACTTATTTTCAGAAGTGATATTTCAACAGGGTGGTCAATGGGTTGGAAAGTAAATTTATGGGCCAGGTTGTTAGATGGAAATCATGCTTTTAAACTCATAAAAAACCAATTAACACCTACAGGAGTAAATAAAGGGGATGCAAATAGCGGCGGCGGTACTTATCCCGATCTTTTTGATGCGCATCCGCCCTTCCAGATTGATGGTAATTTTGGTTGCACCGCAGGTATTGCCGAAATGTTGCTTCAAAGCCATGACGGAGACATATATCTGTTACCGGCCATTCCGGATGCCTGGCCAACAGGTAGCATAAGTGGCTTAAAGGCAAGAGGAGGGTTTGAAATTGTAGATATGCAATGGAAAAACGGGAAATTAGTTGAAGTTAAAATTAAATCATTATTAGGTGGCAATTGCCGGATAAGGACCGCTGACCCTTTAAAAGCTAAAGGCAATTTTGTGTTTAAAGCGGCAAAAGGTATAAATAGTAATTTTTTCTATCGTACTGTTGAAACAGCTTCGCCCATTATATCTGCAAAAGCCAAGTTAAACAAACCCGGAGAAAAGCAAACGGTAGTTTATGATTTGCCTACTGAAGCCGGAAAAATATATACATTGGTTAATTTATAACCATGCGTAGTTATATGATGAATAGAAAATTATGGTATTTAGCGATCTGTCTGTTTGTTATAATCCTGGCTTCGTTTAAAAAGCAGCAGCCAATTTATCAGCCCGGATGGATAGATTTTAATAAAAATGGTAAAAAGGATATATACGAAGATGCCTCAAAACCGGTTAATGAACGTGTAAATGATTTGCTGAAACAAATGACGGTTGAAGAAAAAACCTGTCAGTTGGCTACCTTATATGGCTATGGCGCTGTATTGAAAGACCGCCTGCCCGCACCGGGATGGAAAGATAGTGTATGGCGGGATGGCATTGCCAATATTGATGAACAGCTTACCGGGTTAAGGAAAGATACGATGTATGCTTTCCCTTATTCATCACATGCTACGGCTATTAATGAAATACAAAAATGGTTTATTGAGCAAACCCGTTTAGGCATACCTGTTGATTTTACGGCTGAGGGCATACGGGGGCTTAATCACATGAAAGCAACTTATTTCCCTGCCCAGTTGGCACAAGGTTCGGCATTTGATAAGGAGCTTGTTGGTAAAATAGGGACGGTTATTGGTAAGGAAGCAAAAGCTTTAGGATATACCAATGTATATTCGCCCATATTAGATGTATCGTCTGATCCACGCTGGGGGCGTATTGAAGAAACCTATGGGTCTGATCCTTACCTGGTTAGTCAATTAGGTAAACAGTGTATAATTGGGATCCAGAAAAGCGGAATCGTATCAACCGTTAAACATTTTGCTGTTTATAGCATCCCGGTAGGCGGGCGTGATGGCGGTGTAAGGATTGACCCGCACGTAGCGCCGCGGGAAATGTGGGAACTGTACCTGGAAGCTTTCCGTGTAGCCTTTACCGAAGCCCATGCAAAAGGTGCCATGGCATCTTATAACGATTATGATGGTGTACCCATTGCTGCCAGTAAATATTTTTTAACCGATGTATTACGCAAGCAATTTGGGTTTGACGGTTATGTAGTAAGTGACAGTCATGCGGTAGAAGACTTGTTTGACAAACATCATGTGGCAAAAGATAGTACCGATGCCGCCAGGATGGTATTAAACGCAGGTGTAAATGTGCGTACAGATTTTAATAATCCACGTGATTATATCAATGCGATCAGACGCGGGATTAAAAATGGAAGTATCCCAATCAGTATTGTTGACGAGCGTGTTAAAGAAGTTTTAGCAGTTAAATTCTGGCTTGGCCTGTTTGACCACCCTTATGTAGAAAACCCAAAAGAAGCAGATAAAATAGTTCATAACAGCGAATCAAAGACATTGGCTTTACAAGCTGCCCATGAAGGTATTGTATTACTTAAAAATGATAACCATTTTTTGCCTATAGCAAAAGAGAAACTTAAAACCGTAGCTATTATTGGTCCTAATGCAAAAGAAGAAAAAAGCCTTTTGTCGCGTTACGGACCCACTAATACAAACGTAATTACGGTTTATGACGGGTTAAAGAATGCGTTGCCCTCATCCGTAAATATTTTATATGCAAAGGGATGTGATCATACCGATAAGAATTTTCCGGAAAGTGATATTGAAGATTTTGCCGTTACCGACGAAGAAAACAAAGCATTGGATGAAGCTGTAGCGGCAGCCTCAAAGGCTGACGTTATTTTTTTAGCCGTTGGCGACAATGAAAATACAATTGGCGAAACCCATTCACGTCTTGATTTAAAGTTGCCGGGCAGGCAGGAACTATTAGTTGAAAAAATTGCTGCACTGCATAAACCAACCGTGTTAATTTTAGTAGGAGGCAGGCCCGCAACCATTAATTTTGCCAATAAAAATATTACTGCCATTACAGAAACCTGGTACTTGGGCGAATATACCGGGAATGCTATAGCCGATGTACTATTTGGCAAATACAACCCCGGAGGGAAGCTTTCTGTACCTTTTCCAAAATACGTTGGCCAAATACCGCTTTCTTTTCCAATGAAACCCTCGGCTGATGCGCACGGAGATGCGAATGTAAGTGGATTTTTATATCCCTTTGGTTATGGCCTTAGCTACACTACCTTTAAATATAGTAACCTGCGTGTAGATACCAATTCTTACCGATCAAAGGGGGAAATTGCGGTGACGTTTAATCTTAAAAACACCGGCGACAGGGCAGGAGAAGAAATTGCCCAATTATATATTCATCAAGAATTAAGTTCGGTCACCACCTATGTAAAGAAGCTTCGCGGATTTGACCGTATAAAATTAGAACCACAGGAAGAGAAAGAGGTTAAATTGATAATGAAAAAGGATGATTTTTCATTATATAATCAGGAAATGAAAAGAGTGGTAGAACCGGGTTGGTTTCAAATCATGATAGGTGCATCGTCAGAAGATATTCGATTGAATACAAAGATTAAACTGTAAGAGCAATATCAGGGGCTCGATGAAGTAATCCTTGATAAAATTAACAGGACTGCCTGTAATGTAAACAGGCAGTCCTGTTAATTTTCTATCTTAAGCCGACTCAAACGGGCATATGGTATTATTTAGTTAGCCCTTCCATATATTTCATACTCACAGGCACCTGCTGGTCAATTAGCTCGGCCGGGCTTTCATCTTCAATATAGTAATATTTGATAGCCGTTTTTTGGGCAGCTTTTAATACCGCCTCCATATCTATCTGGCCATCACCAACCGGTACATTAGTTGAGGCCCCGCCACGTGGAATGCCTTTTTTTACATTCTTTACATGCATTAGTTTAAAACGGTCCGGATATTTTTGTAATAAAGCTACCGGGTCCTGTCCTGGCCAGTAAACCCATAATACATCCATTTCAAACGAAACATATTTTGGATCGGTTTTTTGTACTAAATAGTCAAAAAAAGTTCCGTCACCTAACTCCCCGGCTGGTTGAAACTCGGGGCCGTGGTTATGATAGCAAAAAGTCAGACCATTATCTTTCAGTTTTTTTCCGAAGCTATTAAAGTCAATAGCCGCTTGCTTTACCGCATCAGCTTTTAAATCCTTAAAATCTCCCGGATGGGGAATGGATGCGACCCTCACAAACCCGGCGCCTAATGTTTTTGCGGTTTTTATAACCTTATCAGGGTCTTTTTTCAAATCTTCATAACCTACACCCAAGCTGGTGCAACGCATGCCTCGCGCATCAAGTAATGCACGCAATTCCTCGGGTGTCTTATTAAAAAGGCCCGAAAACTCCATATTGGTAATGCCCATAGCTTTAATTTTATCTAAAGTGCTGGGTACATCTTTAGCCAGGTCGGCACGAAAAGTATAAGAAACCGCCCCGGGCGCGTCTTTCAATAATTTGCGTTGTGCAATTGAAAAAGACACAACACAACAAACGAGTACAATGCAAAGATTAAGTTTTTTCATAATAGGTTGTATAAAATTTATAATCGGTTAGTTGGTTTTTAACGAAGGGTCAAGTTCATCCATAGTGAATGATTTTTGCCTGCCTGCCAGTTTTTTGCGTGTATTGGTCACATCAGCGGTGTTTACTTTATCGCCTGTGTTTTGCCATGATCTGCGTACAAAATTCAGTATCTGCGCAATATCAGCATCCGTGTAGTCTTTATTGTCCTCAAAGCCGGGCATTTCGCCGCTAATTTCAGGTGCTTTATATACATGTCCGTTTATTTTTACGGGGCCGGTTAATCCCTTTAATACAATAGAGATCATAATTTCTTTATTGCCATTCACCACTTCCGACCGGTTTAAAGGCGGTGCCAATGATGGTACGCCCTCGCCATTTTCGCCATGGCAGGTTTTACAAATAGTGCTGAAAATAGCCGAGCCCCTTGGAAATTCCTTGGCCAGGACTTTAGGGTCACTATTATGTTTGAGATTTTCCATCGCAATAATTACCCGCTGTAACTGCTTGTTAATTTTCAAGCCGGTATCAGGCACCAGTGTTGCTATTTCTTTTTGAAAAGCATCTTCACGCCCCTCCAGATTGCTTACCACAGCGTCGGCAACAAATAAGTTATTCGGATATTTTTTTACCAGCCCCAACAATATGTCGTTAGTCGCTTTTTTATCGAATGGTTGGATATAGTTAGTTACAAAGCCCACATAAGGGGCCGCTACTGTATCATTATTAGCAACAATTTGCGCTAATGCGCCGGCAAATTGGGTATAATTATTTTTATTTATTATTGATGATAAAATAGTTATCGCCTGCATCCGTATGGGCCAAATTGGGGTCTGTAACAAGTTCAAAACGTCTTCCGTTTTTACGGCATTTAATCCCTCCAGCGTCCATAACGCGTGAATTACCAACCATTGGTTATCTTTTGATTTGATGGCTTTTTGCAACGCAGGTATTACTTCAACAGCTTTACGATCAATAAGTAATTGCTGAGCCTTATCTCTTACAAACCCATTAGGATTACCCAACAGCGGTACCAGTTTAGCCGAATTGTCTGAAAATAAAACATTTACTAATTTTTTATCTTTTGGGTATACCTTATAAATACGTCCGCATGATAATGGTTTTGTCAAAGCACGTTTCCCAATTTCCTGTTTCAGGTAACTGCTTAAATAAGTTTTGTGCTGTATAATGCCCCGGTACATATCAACAATATATAGCGCGCCATCAGTGCCATCATATAAACTAACCGGCCTGAAACGTTCGTCTACGCTGGCTAAAAATTCCCGGCCTGCATAGGCTTCAGTTCCCTTAACTACATTGCCATTTTCGTGCAGTATATCCCGCTTAATTAAATTTGCTGCCGGTTCAGCAACAAAGGCATTTAAATCAAAATTTTTTCCAAACAGGTTACCCCGGTAAATAGTAGGGCCGCAAGCTGCGGTGAAATTAACCAGCCGCAAACTATCATCCAGTATGCCTTTAATATAGCCCCGGTTAACCCCGGTAGTGGGCCGTAAAGGGAAAACACGGTTATCGGCTACTGTTCTTTCATTATAACCCGCAACGCCTTGCTGGTCTTTATTATTTAATCCCAGCCCCGGCGGGAAATAATCTCCCACCAGGTTGGTTGAGTTATCATTAGCATATAACCGCCCCATATTATCCTGGCTAATGCCCCACTGCCCCATAGAATGGGATTTTTCTATAACCCATTTACCATTTACCTTACGATAGCGTTTATCTGAGTTGGCATTATATATCCAGTTATCCATAGCGCGGTATAACCCATTAGGCTGGTGTTCAACGTTGCCGCCATCTGTATATTTATCATCAATCAGCGTCTTTTTTACGGGTTTGTCATTAACAATCTCATAATACCATAAGTAAGGTGGTTCTGCTACCAGTAATCCATTTTCAACCAGGCATAATGCACGTGGCATTACTAATGAGTCCAGAAAAACTTTACGGGTATCCATAACGCCATCCTTGTTCTGATCTTCCAGGATAACCACTTTTGCACTGGGTATATTTTCGCCTGTGCCTAAAGTATCGGGCATATAATCATCCATTTGTAAAGCCCATATGCGGCCTTTATTGTCAAATGTCATTGCCACAGGTGCGCTTATTAATGGTTCGGAAGCAATAAGCTTTACGGTAAAGCCATCTTCAACTTTCATTTTTCCAATTGATTCACCGGCAGCAACCACGGGTGATGAATTGGTATCCGCAACAGGTAATACCGCGGTAACAGCCAACTTATGTACCTTACATTGATATAATATAACGGCAGTTATGATTAAAATAAAATAGACGTATTTTTTATACATATGCCATAACGTGAGTGCTTATAAACGAATACATTAACCGTTTTTATGTTTCTTATAGCTATAAAGTTAAACAAAGGGCTAACAAATAGTATGGGAAATTGGTTGATCAATTGCTTATGCTTGTCAGCAATCCCCTATACTGGTAGTAGTATATTATTATAAAATAATTCTTTTTCCTTCAATAGCTGATCTTTTTGCTGCATCCAAAATTTGCATAACTATCATATTATATTTTAATGATGACAGATCATTTGTGGCGTCTAATTTATTTTGCAAAACGGCAGTTAAATAAATGATCGGATCGCTTATTGACGCCGCTAAAGGTGCCGCTTTTTTCGATCCTTTTTTGTTTTCACGCATGCGGCTTACTATATTTTCTCCGTCAAGTGCATGATAGTAGCCATGATCTCCAAAAACCTCCATGTCTTTTATTGAGAAAGGCCAGTTCCATGATGCCTCAATCAGTCCCGTAGCTCCAGGATATTCTACCAGAATGGTCGCGTCATCTTCAACCTTAGGGTATACTGCCGGCTTGTAATGCCTGGCTATGGCGGTTACCGCGATAGGTTTTTGCCCCTTCATGAACCATGTAATTAAATCGGCCCCATAACAGCCAAAATCATTTAAAGCGCCTGCGCCGTTCAACGTTGGGTCTGTCAGCCAGCTTAAAAATTCGTCGCTGCAGCCAATTTCTTTAGGCCCCTGGTGCCCGTCATGAAAAACCATTTTCTTTATAGCCCCAATACTGTCCTTACTTACGGTATTATAAACATCATGATAAGATGCATACCAGGTGGTTTCATAATTGGTTAATACCTTTATATTATATTTTAAAGCCAGCGCTTCAATTTGGTTAGCTTGCTGTAATGTTGCGGCCAATGGTTTTTCAACCATAACATGAATACCTAATGGCGCACATATTTTAACAATATCCAGGTGATTGCCAACTGCATTATAACCCAATACGGCATCCGGTTTTTTCAACGTCACCATTTGCTTAAGGTCTTTAAAATATAAAGAATCTGGCA
>DASWOZ010000166.1:0-2373 GCA_036398535.1 Mucilaginibacter sp.
AGATAATTCAGGTTTTTTATTTTAAATATATCAGCCCCTCTGATGCCTAATTGATAGCCATAGGTGTTAGGGCTGGCTGCACTGTTGTTTGAGCTATAATGATCAACCAAAAGCTGGCCATAAAAGGCGGTTTTATCAAAAATTTTATATTTGCCGGTAAGCCCGGCAAATGTATTATCAGGTACAGGTGTTGAAGGGCCTAAAGAGCTTGCTAATATAACCGGGTTAATATAATTCAGATCGAACCCATGCAGGTTTCCATTATCATCAGCTTCGGCGGCAATTAAAGCATTAAAAAATCCAAGCGAGAGCCTGTTGGTCACGTTCCAGTCCAGATAATGAAACATGCCCCATTTGCGCCTGTTGCTGCCAAAACCATCATACTTTTTAATAACCGCATCTTCCATGTAGGCCCACATGGCCATATATTGTACTTTACCCAAATTTGCAGTTAAACGTAATAAAGGATAAGGCGCCGCATAATCTGACAGTAATAACGACCGGTAACCATCACCAATAAATGTCTTGTCTTCGCCCAGGGTAATATTTAGTTGTTTAATAGGCGTGTAAGATATAATGGCTGTAGCGTACGACCAATCTTTAGTTTTTTTGCCAAAACTCCTGTCATAAGATTGGCCCGGTACAAAATGATAGCTATTAACCACAGCATCATAATAAGCCGGAAATACGCCCTGATCTTCATAACCACTGCTGTAAAAAGAAAACTTATCGCCCACTGTTCCGCCAAACTGATAGGCGCGTGTGTTAAGGTTAGTATTCCTTTTACCTGAAATATCGCGCCCTATTTGTAAGTCGGGCAAATAATCGCCGTAAAAGGTAAACTCCTTAGTTTTCACATCAAAAAGATGCTCATTAAACAGCTTGCGGCTAACCCAGCTTTTCCGGGTTGTATCTACACCCAACTGCATTAGCTGGTTATATTTGGGCGCTAAAACACTGTCAATCAAATAAGGTTTAAGCGCTGTATGAAATGAGTTATGGGTACTGTAAATATCTGCATCAAATTTTTGATCCAGTTGATAGGAGTACGGCAGATACACCGATTGTGCCAAACCTATACGTAAAAATAAAATAGTAAAACCTAATACTAACGGTAAGCTTTTAACAGTAAAAGAGCGCGTTTTTTGCATACGCGGCAAATTACGCGTTATTTTTTGATATGATGAAATGAGATTTAATGATTACGCGGTTGGAGATCAGTAATTAAGTGGCCAAATTCAATATAATATCGTCAATTAAAAAAGGGGTTTCATAACTTTCACATTCATCTGATCTTTAATTAGCTAATCGCCAACATAACGTTAATTTCTGTTAAATTTGGCCCGTAACGTGTATTATATTAAAAATAAGTTTATAAAAATCCTGATATTAGCGCGGCTAAATAAAAAAAAACATTATATTATTATTCAATGCAGTACAAAAAAATCAATAATCTTTTAGGCTGGCTTTGCTTTGTTATAGCCTCTGTAACTTATATTTTAACTTTAGAGCCATCCGTAAGTTTTTGGGATTGCGGCGAATTTATATCATGTGCCTATCGGTTACAGGTTTCGCACCAACCGGGTTATCCGTTGTTTGCCATGCTGGGTAAAATATTCTCCTTACTATCATTAGGCGATACCACCAAAGTACCTTATTTCACCAATATGGGTTCGGCATTGGCAAGTGGCGCAACTATCATGTTCCTGTTTTGGACAATAACCGCGCTTGCTAAAAAACTATTGCTTGCCCGCGATGAAGCAGCAGATCAATCACGCATTACACTTATTATGGGCGCCGGCCTGGTTGGCGCATTAGCATTTACTTTTACAGATACTTTTTGGTTCTCGGCAGTTGAAACTATCGTGTTTGCGCTTTCAGCACTTTGTACCGCTATTGTATTTTGGGCCATTTTAAAATGGGATGCCCACGCCGATGAACCCGGTGCCGATAAATGGTTGATCTTTATAGCTTATATAATAGGCTTATCTATTGGTATACACTTATTAAACTTATTAACTATACCTGCGGTAACATTGGTATATTATTTCCGCCGCAGTAAAAACATTACGGTTAAAAGCGGCTTAATTGCCTTTTTAATCAGCATTGTTATATTAGGTACCGTCCAATTCGGTATCAGGCAGTTCACTATTAAGCTGGCCGCCTATTTCGACCTGTTTTTTGTAAACACGCTGGGGCTGGGTTTTGGCAGCGGCGCTTTTGTGTTTTTCCTAATCCTGGTAGGGCTGCTTGTATTTGGCATTAATTATAGCATTCGTAAAAACAAAACGGTTTTAAACCTGGCCTTGCTGTGCGCGGCATTTATTTATTTCGGTTATAGTTCGTTTGTATATATCCCTATCCGGGCAACGG
>DASWOZ010000167.1:0-3628 GCA_036398535.1 Mucilaginibacter sp.
TTTCAA
Source organism: Mucilaginibacter sp. (assembly GCA_036398535.1). Lineage (GTDB taxonomy): Bacteria > Bacteroidota > Bacteroidia > Sphingobacteriales > Sphingobacteriaceae > Mucilaginibacter. The sequence goes on from DASWOZ010000167.1 coordinate 7, forward strand.
AATGCGAGAATAAAGATAGGCGACACTACCTGGGCCGGGAATGTGGAAATACACCTCTCCTCTTCCGACTGGAAAAAGCATAAACATACTATGGATAGCGCTTATAACAATGTAATTCTGCATGTGGTTTACCGCGATGATGAACCGGTAATGACTTCCACCGGCCAGCGCATTCCTACTTTAGAATTACAAAACCGCATCCCCGATGAGTTGCACGGCCGCTACCATAATTTAATATTCGGTAATCAAACCATTATTCCTTGCGAGGCCAGCATTGGCAAACTGGATGAATTTACGTTGCGTACCTGGTTTACAAGGGTATTGATTGAAAGACTGGAAAAGAAATCGGCAGCCGTTATAACTGCCCTGCAACTTAACCGCGGCGATTGGGAAGAAACTTTTTACCAATTTTTAGCTGCCAACTTTGGCTTTAAAACCAACGCGCTGCCTTTTGAGTTAATGGCCAAATCATTACCGCAAACTATATTGGCTAAGCATAAAAATAATCCGCAGCAAATAGAAGCACTGCTATTTGGACAGGCGGGATTTTTAAATGAAGACTATACAGACCCCTATCCGCAAAACTTGAAAAAGGAATATGATTTTCTGCGCCAAAAGTACCAGCTTACGCCAGTTGAAAATCATTTATGGAAATTTATGCGGCTTCGTCCTCAAAACTTTCCAACTATCAGGCTGGCGCAATTCGCGGCATTAATTGTTGGCTCCAACCACCTGTTTTCAAAAGTGATGGATACGAAAGATGTAAAGGGGCTGCAAAATTTATTTACAGCTATTAAGGTTAACCCCTACTGGGAAGAACATTACCGGTTTGATAAAGCAGCCAAGCCATCGTCTAAAAACTTAGGGCAATCGTCAATTGATATTTTACTGTTAAATACTTTAGCATTATTTTTGTTTAGTTATGGCAAGCACCACCAGCTACAGCATTTTATGGATAGGAGCCTTAAATTACTGGAAAGCCTGCCGGGCGAACAAAATAATATCATTGCAGATTTTGACAGCCTGGGTATAAAAGCAAATTCAGCGTTTGAATCGCAAGCTTTATTGGAATTAAAGAACTATTATTGTAATTACAAAAAATGCCTGCAATGCGGTGTAGGCAATAAAATATTGAAGTTAGCTTAATATGTTACAGCGAATAATTACTTTTTTTGAACGATATTCTTTTGGTGTTTGCACCTATCTGGGCGGACGCTTTAATGTTTCTATCTCTAAAATTCGTTTATTTTTTATCTACTCATCATTTTTGGCGGTAGGCTTCCCGTTAATCATGTATTTGTTTGCGGGCATAGTGTTGGATATTCGCAACTATATTAAACGTGCCCGTACCAGGCTCACAGATTTGTAAAAAACAGGATGACAGCGGTCATTATTTCATTTCTTTAAATTGCTTACCTTTATAAAAACCAAGCCATAGCTTATCGGTTTAATTACTACAATTAACACAATGGCATTTATAGACTATTATCAAATTTTAGGCGTTGCCAAAACCGCGTCAGACAAGGAAATAAAAAACGCTTACCGCAAACTGGCACGCAAATACCACCCGGACCTTAATCCGAATGATGCTGAAGCTAATAAAAAATTTCAGCAGCTAAATGAAGCCAACGAAGTATTAAGCGACCCGGAAAAACGAAAAAAATATGATCAATATGGCGAAAACTGGCAGCATGGCGAAGAATATGCGCGTGCGCAGCAACAAGCCCGCCAGCAACAACAGCAGCAGGGACGCCAGCAATACAGTTATGGCGGGCAAGGTGCCGGCTTTGAAGATTTTGGCGGTGGCGGTGATTTTTCGGATTTTTTTCAATCCATGTTCGGGCAAAGCGCAGGTGGCGCCGGGCGCCAGGCAAAATACCGCGGGCAGGATTACAATGCCGAACTGCAATTGGACCTAAAGGGTGCCAGCGAAACCCACAAGCAAACCTTAACTGTTAACGGTAAAAACATACGCATCACTATCCCTGCCGGGATAGAGAACGGGCAAACCATAAAAATTACAGGCCATGGCGGCCCGGGCGTAAGCGGGGGGCCGGCAGGCGACCTTTATATTAAATTTACAGTAATGGATGATCCACGGTTTAAACGTAAAGGAAACGACTTATATAATACAGTAAAGCTTGACCTGTATACGGCAGTTTTAGGCGGCGAAATTACTGCCGAAACTTTAACCGGGAAAGTAAAAGTTAAAGTAGCGCCCGAAACACAAAATGGCACTAAAGTTAAATTAAAAGGTAAAGGCATGCCGGTTTATAAAAAGGAAAATGAGTTTGGCGATCTGTATCTTACTTATGAAGTACAAGTGCCAACCAACTTAACCGAGCAGCAAAAACAGTTGTTTGAGCAATTAGCAAAATCCTGATTAAATTAAAAGTTATGAAAGCACAGCATTTAATAGCAGCCAATGATTTTTGCGTGTATCACCAGGTTGAATACACTTTTATAACCTCTTTACAGAAAGCCGGATTGGTAGAAGTTACCCTGATTAATGAAAAAACTTACATCCCCGAAAGTGAGCTGCAAAAGCTGGAAAAAATGATCCGCCTGCATAATGAGCTGGAAATAAACATACCTGGTATAGAAGCCATTACCCATTTATTAGACCGGATTGAGCATTTACAGGCAGATACCCAAACTTTAAAAAATCGCCTCAGAATGTACGAGGCTGACTGAGAAAAGTGAAAAAAATTTAAACCTTATCGTTTATGAGCTGTCATAATCATAGTAGTAAACGATAGAAGTTATGAAAACGATTAAAATTTCAATAATAGCATTAGTCATGGTTTTTGCCATGCAAATAGCAAACGCACAAGTTAGAGTGGGTGTCAGAATTGGCGCCCCTGCACCATACCACAGGGTTATAGTTGAAAGGCCATACGGTTATTATCACCGGGCTTATTATCCACGCCGTGTAGTTTATGGGCATCGTAGATATTATGGTGGCCGTGTAGGATACAGAAGGCACTGGTAACAAAAAAGCTCCTCAATATTGAGGAGCTTTTTTTATAATAAAACTTTTTACATCTGGCCAAATAGCCAATTATTTCTTTCCTTCCTTAAATCTTTTCAAAGCCTGTTGGGTAAATTCAGAAAGCACTAACTCGCCGCTTATTGCTGCGCGCTCATTTAATAGTTCGTCCCAGTTTTCAGTGCCCTCCCACAATATTTGCTTTAGCCCGGCAAGTGCCCCGGGATGATAGGAAGCCAGTTTCTCTGCCAACGTATTTACGGCTTCATCTAAGCTATGAATATCGGCATAAATCTCATTATACAACCCTTTAGCCATTGCCCATTGTGCAGTTTGGAAATCAACGGCACGTATGGTAAGTTCTGAAAACGCGGACAGCCCTATCTTACGTGTCACCGCAGGTGAAATAACAAACGGACCAATACCGATAGCCAACTCGCTTAATTTAACAGATGCCGCTTCGGCAGCCAAACAATAGTCAACCGCGGCGGCCAGGCCAACACCGCCCCCTACCGCCTTACCCTGTACACGGCCAATAATAATTTTTGGCGATTTACGACAAGCATTAATTACCCTTGCAAATCCCGAAAAAAATAAGGCGCCTGCTTCCTTGTCTTTTATTTGCAGTATTTC
>DASWOZ010000168.1:0-8297 GCA_036398535.1 Mucilaginibacter sp.
GAACTAATTCTTCATAACTGGCGTGGGCGTACGTAACAGAGAATTGCCGGGCAAAAGCATCTGCTCCAGCTTGTGAACGTGAGCCAACAGCCAGCAAAACGCAATCTTCCGCGTATTGAAGATCAGCTGCAAATTTACGGGCTATGCTTCCGGTTCCTAAAATGCCCCATCGGATAATTTTCATACTATGCTGCGCTTAATGTGGTAATTTTTTCTGTTTTTCTTTCAGCTACAAATAATACAATTAACAATAATAAGCCAATTCCAAAAAAGCAATCTAAAGCTAAAGCAGAATCGCGCATTTCATGCGTGAGTGATTCCACAAAACCAAAGCAAAATAAGCCTACTACAATAGATGTTTTTTCGGTAACATCATAAAAGCTAAAATAAGAAGCGGTATCCGGAATATTCAACGGAAGATACTTTGAATAGGTAGAACGTGACAATGATTGTACCCCTCCCATCACCAAGCCAACCACCACTGCAGCCACATAAAACTGACTTGCATTGGCTATAAAATAAACGCCGCCGCATAATATAGTCCAAATGGCAACTAAACCTATCAGTGTGGCGGTATTGCCGTATCTGGCTGATGATTTTGACGTGATCAACGCGCCAACTATAGCTACTACCTGGATGATCAAAATAATGGTGATCAGGTCATCATCAGGCATGTGCAGTTCTTTTGCAGCGAAATTGGCAGCCACCAGCATAATAGTTTGTACACCTACAGAATAAAAGAAAAACGCGGATAAAAAACGTTTTAACAAAGGCATTTTTTTGATATGGCCAAATACTTTGGCCAACTCTTTAAAGCCCCCTGTAAACACATTATATTTATGTGAGCCCGCGTTAGGCGTACCTTTAGGCAACAACTTAAAAGGGATCATAGAAAAACCTATCCACCAAAAAAATACGATGAGAAAAGAAATACGACATGCCAAATCATCCGTAATTCCTAATGCTTTATTGTTTAACACTACTATAAAGCATAATATTTGCACCACAATACTACCACCAAAGCCGTATATAAATCCTTTGGCACTGACGGCGTCCTGCTGATCGACCGAAGCGATTTGGGGTAAGTAAGAATTGTAAAAAACAAAACCACCGCAATAACCAATGGATGCCAGCCCAAAACAAATCATAGGGATTTCTAACGGACTATCCGGTTTAAAGAAAAACAACCCGGCACAGGCCAGGCTTCCCATCCATGTAAATAATTGCAGATATATTTTTTTGTTACCCCGATAATCGGCAATTGAAGTAAGTATAGGCAGCATTGCAACTACAATAACATAGGATAAACCTAATATATAGGTAGATAATACGGTGTTTACATATTTATGTCCAAAAAAGGAAACCATATCTCCATTTTTGGCATTAGCGGTTACGGCTACAAAATAAGCGGGAAATATGGTAGAAGTGATTACCATATTATAGGATTGATTTGCCCAATCAAACATGCACCATGCCCATATGGTTTTTTTATTGTTTTTAGCTTCCATTGCGCACTAAAAGTATATAAATTTTAGTGTTTACAAAATAGCCGCTAATAAAAACGGGCCCCGTTAATTAACAAGGCCCGCCCGGATTTAAAATTTAAGCATTGAACTTTAAATTTATTTTATACTTTCATGAATGCTGTTAATCTTGGTTAAATGCTCTTTTAACGTAGGCAAGGTTTTAGTTGCAAACGTATTCAGATCAGCATCCTTTAAATTCTTAGCACCGTCTTCAAACATGCTTACTGTTTTTTTATGGTCATCAACCATTTGATTTACATAGGCCTTATCAAAATCGGCACCTGATTTTTCCGACAGATCAGCAATCGCTTTTTTGGAGTCGGCGCTTACTGAATCAGGAAGGGTAATGTTTTTAGTTTTTGCAATACCCTTTAACTCCTCTCCTGCTTTGGTATGATCCATAACCATCATAGCGGCAAAATCTTTAACCTTTGCATTTGTTGCTTTTTGCTGGGCTAATTTACTTAACTCCACTTCTGTCATACCGCCATTGGCAGCATCTACCGCAAATTTAGCATCATCTTTATCTACGCCAATACCGGTAGCGCCGGAAGTTGTGGTGTCTTTTACCGCATTAACACTGTCGGCCGCTGTTGTGCTGCTTTTTGATGCATTGCTACATGCCTGAAACGCGCATGCTGCTACCGCGATCATAAAAATTGAACTTAACTTTTTCATAGTTATTTAGTGTTTATTGTTTTAGTTAAAATTTAAACAACTATGATTACAATAAGTTTTAAGTATTTAATTTAAAAGATACTATCTATTTAATAACCGGTAAAATTATTTTAGAGCTATTATGGTATATTTTTATTGTTTCTTTTACAAAATCGGCATCCTTCGCTTTATTAATATCAACAAATTGCTGCGGGTTTCTGTCTGTTAACGGGAACCAGCTACTTTGTATTTGTATCATTATTTTATGCCCCTTTTTAAACGTATGCGCTACATCTGGTAGCGTATATTTTACTTGGGTTGGCTTACCAGGCACAAATGGCTCGGGTACGGAAAAGCTGTTACGAAACTTGCCCCGCATAATTTCGGCTCGTACCAACATCTGGTACCCCTCCATCGGATATTTAGTAACCGGATCAACAGGTGTATTTTCAGGAAATACATCTATCAGCTTTACTACAAAGTCTGCATCGGTATTAGACAAGCTAACCATCAGATCGGCAATTACCGGGCCCGCTAAAGTGATATCATCCGGCAATATACCTGTGTCAAAGGTTAGCACATCCGTACGGCGGGACGCAAACCGCTGATCATCGTCCATATATTCGCGGGTGCGCCTTGAGTGAACTTTTTCTGCATAAGGGACAGGCTTTGCCGGGTCGCTTATATAGCTGTCAAATGTAGGTTTGGTGCTGCTTGCAGCATTGAATGATAACTTTCCGTTTTGTTGCAGGTAAATTGGGGTCGGTTTAGCATCAGCCACCGGCCATTGCGAAAAGGTGCGCCATTTATTTTCCCCCGAAAAAAAGATAGTTGCCTTGTTTAAGTTATCTGCTCCTTTACCTTTTAGATAATAATTAAAAAAAGGTACTTCCAAATCCTGATAATAGGTAGATGTATTACTGCTAAATTGCACATTGCCTAAATGCGTACCATCATTACTGGCCCACTGGCCATGATACCATGGGCCAATTATCAATTTGCTATTAGTTGCGGGGCTTTGCTTAATTAATGCTTTATAAGTGTTCCATGCGCCATAACCATCTTCGGCATCAAATAAACCGCCTGTAATTAATATGGCAGGTTTAACATCTTTAATTCCTGAACGTGCGTCACGGGCTTTCCACCAGGCATCTAAATTGGGGTGATTCATCATATCACTCCAGAATTTCATAGTGTCGCCACTCATTTTTGTAAAATTGGGCATAGCGCCCATTTTTAAATAGTAATCATAATTATCCTGGTTAACAACCCGAAATCCTCTTGTACCTTTTGTTGACGGCCCCCGGCTCGGCGCGGCAAAACCACCTGCCACCTGAAACTCATAGGCATCCATCAACATCATAACGCCGTTGTGATGATCGTCATCCCCAAAAAAACGATCGGTTACCGGCGCTTGCGGACTAACCACTTTTAACGCAGGGTGCCCGCTTAAGGCTATCATGGTAGCATAAAAACCCGGGAATGAAATGCCTATCGCACCTACATTACCATTATTATTATCTATATTTTTTACCAGCCAGTCAATCGTATCATAGCTATCGCTTGCTTCATCAATATCTTTATTGTTTTTTTTATCGGGGTTAAAGGGTCGTACTACTTCAAATATACCTTCACTCATATATTTGCCGCGAATATCCTGATTAACCATAATATAGCCTTCCCTGCAATAGCGCATCATATAGTTGCGCCAATAAGCTTTGTAGCCCTTGCCATAAGGCGAAACGGAATATGGAGTACGCGTAAGCAGTATAGGATGCTTTTCTGATTGATCTTTAGGGATATAAATAGAGGTAAAAAGCTTAATACCATCGCGCATGGGTATAGATACTTCTTTTTTAGTGTAGTTATTTACGAACCAGGCAGAGTCGGCATTTTGAGCCACAGCTACAATAGGAAACAAAATAACGATAAGCAGGCCTAATTTTTTCATTGTGAGTATTATGGGTTGATGGTAAATATATTGATTTTCGGTTAGCTACGAAAAACAAAAAACTGATCATCAACCAGACTTTAGCGGGTCTGTAAATTTGCAGTTAGCCCATCTAATAAAATTCATAGTTTAAACTTAATACCCCCGTTTACTACAAAGCCGTCTAACGGGGCATAAATGTCCTTAAAATCAGGGTTGGTAATGCTCCCGGTATAAATAGGTCCGAATTTAGTCTGCCGGGTGTCTGTCAGGTTTTCAAAATTGATAAAAAGCGAAAAGCGTTCCCAAATCTTTTCGGCCATTAAACCTGCCAGCCAATAGCCCCGGCCCATAGTACCGTCATTAAGTTGCTGTGGACTAAAATAATAAGCCTCGGCACCGATCTTGAATTTATCTTCTATTTCATACACTAATATATTATTCAGCCGGTTCCTGGAAACCAAGGGGTAGGCGCTGATGGTACTATTGGTGTGTTGCATAACATCCGCCAATGTATAGCCGAGAAACAATTTGAAGTCTCCATAAGTTAATTTTATATTGGTTTCCAGTCCTTTAGTATTTAAATCGCCGTTAGGTTGCAGGTATTGTAGATTTCCGTTTGTTACTTGTGTTAGAAGAATCGGATTATCTATTCTTGTATAAAAAAAGAGCTGGTTGATGCTAAAACCAATCAGATCATCAAAAAGGCCTGTATGGTAATTAATATCGTAGTTGGCACCATACGAGCGCTCTGCTTTGGTATTCGTTACATCAATTGGTAATACATTCCTGAACTCGATCCGTTCTGCATCTTCGGTAAATACGGTAGGTGCCTTATAACCAAGGCCGCCGCCTAAACGCATAGAGAAATGAGAATTGATTTTATACAAGCCAGACAAACGCGGCAGAAAGAAAAAGCCGTATTCATTATGATAATCGCCCCTGATGCCTGATTCCAATATGAATTTATTGGTGGCGTTCCAGGTGTTTTGTATAAATGCACCAATAGTTTGGTAATTGTAACTGCGTAAAGGAAAATTGCTATTTTTATCCTCATTGAAATTATCCGTCAAATAATTAAGGCCAATTACCCAATCTGCTTTTTCGCTATTGTAAGCATAATTGGCTTCACTATAGCTGGAAACCTGCACACCTGAAAAACGGTAATCCGGCAAGCTGATACTACGGTCAAAATAGCTGACGCTATTTTTAAAGGTTAACTTTTCATGGTCATTCAATTTATGATCGAGCTCTAACTGGGAGCTATAACGCCCCGTTTTATTGAGTTCGAAATATGAGTGCTGCGCATCACCATCGCCTTTTAGATATTGCATATCGCCACCGATACGGTTTTCGATGGTTGAATTGATACCGGCGATTAAGGAGGTGCGGTCACTTAGGTAAAAGAACAGCTTTGGATTTAATGTATAACGATTAAATTTTGGAATAGCAGAAAGACCGATACCTGCCGGATCATATGGCGTGCCGTGGTCATAACCGGCGTAGATGGTTGTACCGATCTTATTAAACTTTTGCGAATAAAAGACGCTGGCATCCAATCCTAACGTGGATGTGCCGTTTAATAAAAGGTCAAGCTGCCGTTTATCCTCAGGCGTTTTAGATACCAGGTTCACCAGGCCTGCAATAGCACCGCCACCGTATAATGTTGAGGACGAACCTTTGATCACTTCTACCTGTTTCAAATCCAACGGAGCAATTTGTAACAACCCCAAGCCACCCGAAAAACCAGCATATAAGGGAAACCCATCGCGGATAATTTGTGTGTATTTCCCATCCAGGCCTTGGATACGGATACTGGAATTACCGCTGATAGCCGAGGTTTGTTGCGTTTGAATACCGGTGCTTTCTGCCAGCATCATGCGGATATCTCCCGGTTTCATGTCGCCTTTTTCGTCTAATTCATCACCGGAAATTACCTCTACACGTGTTGGTGTATTGGCAATAGTGCGGCTTGTGCGGGTAGCGCCAATAACGACGGCACCTAATTCTTCGCCATCGCCTTTACCCGAGGGTTGTAACAGGATGAGCGTAGGTGTGTTTTGCATCCATGGAAAGGTTAACGTATCCGGTTGGGATTCATACCCCATATAAGTGAATTTAATAATCTGTTTACCATCAGGTATATTTGTTAGTGTCACTAAACCCGCAGTGTCGGATGAAGCACCTTTAGCGGTGCCTTGTACAATTGCGGTTGCACCGATTAGGGGCTCGTTTGTTTTGGCATCTTTAATAATGGCCTTAAATGTATTTTGGGAATAAGCTATAACAGTATAAAGCAGTGCTATTAAAAGCAACTTTAGTTTTTTCATTAATTGAAAGATGATTTAGTTAATACAGGAACATCAGCCGAAGGCTGTAAAGGGTATTAACCTAATTGTGGCGGTTGCCAGATAGCAAGTAAAACTTCCTGAAAATAAGGTTGCTGATAAGCAATATAGTTTTTAACCGGGGTTTCAGAAATTAACTTAGGATTGAGTATAAAAGGCTTTGCTAATATAAACCCAACACAAGTACCACAGGTAAAAAATGGTGAACAGCCCTGGCATTCTTTTTCTTTATGTGAAGCTGGAGTTGAGCGCTCTTTTTTTACAGTTATTTTTTCCTGACAGTCACTATCAGAACAGCATGGCTTTATAGAAAGCATGATAACGTGAATAGATAATATAAGGCATAGCAATTTCACGGAGCAAAGCTATACATTCCATAGTATTTCGCAAAAGAATGTTGCTCAAACAATAAGAGCCTCTCTTTTTGAGTAGCTCTTATTGAAATTGGAAAATTTAAATGTGCGGAAGAAGGGACTCGAACCCCCACGCCGTGAAGCGCCAGATCCTAAGTCTGGTGCGGCTACCAATTACGCCACTTCCGCAGTTAGGATTTTTTTAAGAGTGGCAAATATAGACTAAATTGAGAGAATATGAAACAGAAAAGTTGTTTTTAGTGAATTGGGCTAATTAATTAATATAAGTAATTGATATTGAATATATTTAAGTAAAATAAACATAAACCGACATACTCAACTTTTCAGCAAACTATCAAAATATGGTGGTGCATATAGTAGCCTGCTGCCATACCACGAAAACATTTCGCCATCAACCAACATAATTTTAGCATTGGGTAACAGTGTTTTAAACTCGTCTATATGCTTTTGTTTAAACGGATAAGGCTCTGATGAAAGAAAAACTACATCAGGATTAGCATTAACCAATTGCTCATTATTTGTTACAGGGTATCTATCTGCGTGGAAAACATTTATAAAGCCGCAACGCTTTAACATATCATCTATAAATGTATGTTTACCCGCAACCATATACGGCTTGCGCCATATTAAATAAGCAACCCTTAAATTGGGTTGCGGTAAATTAAGCTGATTGAATTGCCGGGTGATTGAAAGATTTAATTCATTAGCTTCAGCTTCGCGATTTACCAGTTGCCCTACCCTTGCTATCATGTCTTTGGCCTCGTCCAGATTGCTAATGTTACTTATCCAAACAGGACAATAGTTTATTAATTCTTCTATCTGGCTACGGTCATTCTCTTCTTTATTAGCAATAATCAGATCGGGATTGAGCTGCTTTATCAGATTGACATTTAGCTGTTTGGTGCCGCCTATTTTAGTAGTTGATTTAAATTTAGCAGCCGGATAAATGCAAAATTTAGTTATTCCAATGATCTCATCGGACAGTCCCAAATAATAAAGCAATTCGGTTTGAGATGGAACGACAGAGATTATGCGCTTGGGTACAGATGGCAGGTTTATCCCGCGCTGTAACTGATCGTAAAAAACAGGCATGGATTGTTATATTAATAGTGAAGTATCTTGTACACCATATAGCCAACACCTATTTATCGCTTTCTGAAGATTCTTCACTATCGTTCAGAATGACAATAAGGAATTTAAATATATCTTGTTTCTAACTGTTATATATCTGGTAAACGCCGGAAAGTGTTCTGTCTTCAGCAGAACCCACCAATACATTGGTGATCTTTCTTTCCATCATTAACTGCTCGGCCCGACTCACAAATTCGTCTTCATTAATAATTACCGGGTTAGCGGTCATTGTTTCTGTAATGGTTAGCGTGGTGGTATCGGGATTACGTAATAATGCCCGGCGCAAGTCGCCATCAGTAATTATGCCCTGTATATTTTGGGCATTACCTAC
>DASWOZ010000169.1:0-3333 GCA_036398535.1 Mucilaginibacter sp.
AATTCGGGATTTTTTAATACGGCTTCATAATATTTAAGTGCAATGTTTCCGTTGCGGGCACCTCCAATGGTAACTGCACCCGCAGCTCCTCCACGGCCACCACGGCCGCCTCTTGTAGTATCAGCAGGTTGTCCTGCTTTAGCAGCTTCAACTATTGCGTCAGAGCGTTTAGGTGAAAGTGTCCAGTAATCCTCACTTCCGCGTTGGATAGAGTTTTTACCCATCTGGTATTGATTATACAACAACTCATCACTATGGCGCGAAGCATAATTTAATACGGCATAGTTAAGTGATAAAGAGTAGTCAATTGATTGTTTGAAATGCCATGTTTGAGGCAGAACCGGGAAAGGGGTTGAACTGTTTGGTATTAAACGCTCTGGCACCACCGGGATACTGGATGGTGAAGGGCTACCTATAATTTCGGTTAGCAAACCTACTGTATTATGGAAATAAGTGGCTGTACGTACCCCGCCGTTAAACCAGGTTGAAAACTCGGTGCCTAAACGTTGGGTATAGCCAGGTTTTCCTTCCTGGTTAAGCCTGCTGTTCATGGCCGAACCCACTTCGTCAATACTTGTCATCAATAACGGATCATACAGATAATTAAACGGATCACGAAACGGAGGGCCCGCAACAACCGAACCCGCAGGGCCAGCCTGGTGATGGTTATATACAATTTGAGGTATCCAATCTATAAATTGCTGATGAGTGATGTTTTGAGATTCTTTCATATTCATCATATAAGAATCGCGGTTATTATCATGCCCAACATATTTTTCCCATAGGCGCGGCACATTCATGTTGCGCTTTTGAGGATCTTTTTCCTGCATATACCAATTAGAGATCAGCTCCTGGCCGTCAGGGTTGCAATGTACCATCAAAATAATATCATGATCCAATATCCGTTTGGTTTCTTCATCATCCCGGGTTATCAGTTGGTAAGAGGTTTCTATTAATTGATGAATACCTACAGTTTCGCTGGCATGTAAGCCACCGTCTATCCATACAACAACTTTGCCATCCTTTGAAAGTTTATGTGCTTCATCATCCGTAAGCCCTTCAGCGCGTGCCATTTTTTGTGAAATAGCCCTGTATTTTTCCAAATTCTTGATATTCTCCGGCGAAGAAATAACCAGCATAAACTGGTGGCGTCCTTCTTCGGTAAGGCCCATGTCTACATACTTCGCACGCGGCGAAGTTGCCAGTTTTTTTATGTAGGCCTCAGTTTGCGTAAAATTTGCAAGCTGATAGTCATCGCCAATGTTAAAGCCAAAAAATTCTTTCGGCGTTGGAATTGTTTGTGCCAGTAAACTGCCCGATATAAGCATCGCGCAGAAAATGGACAGGTACATTTTTTTCATGTTGGTGTAAGCTTTAAATTATATTGTGGATTAATTATGACTTTCATAAAAGTTAGAAAACATTGTTGAAAAATAGCAAACTGAATTGCCGACAAGCTAATATAATTACATTTTCCGTGATATATATTTAACCATAGTCTATTTTCAATTAACACCTTATTCATATCAATATTGTTGCATAAAAAATCTATTCTTCCGGTTCATTAGTAGGTGATGCAGTAGCCGGAACAGCGGGCCTGCCCGGAGCGCCCGGCGGCCTTGGCACACGTGGCCTGCGCGGTGGTATAATAACTTTCCTGGCATTCAGATCATACCTTTGCCCATCATGTAACAGAAAAAAGGGCCCGTCTGAATTGTTAAAATCCTAGTTGTGATTGACCACATGTTTTGGCCCCTCACCAATAATATTGGTATAATCATAAATAGCGATAAAAGCTTCGCCTATAACCGACAAGGTATCTTTCTGTATTACAACAGCGGTGGCGGTATCTATGCCTATCCCAATTAATTTAGGTGATTTTTTAATCAGGTCAACCAAATCAAATTCGCGGTTACGGACAAACAAATGCTGATCAATAGCCGAAGTTCTTAAAAAGCCTAACCCCTGTGTATGATCGCCAATTGTAATTTGCGGCCCGTGGGTATCGCCACGCCACAAAAATGATCCCATAATACCGGCTGTTTCAGCAGTCGCGGCAATAACACCACCTCGATTCAGCACGTCAAAAAATGCTTTATGCGTAAGTGTATTTAAGTAAGAGTCGGCTATCTTCCATTGCTTGTCGCCAACAAAAAACACGCCTGTAGCTTTGGTTAACGGTTCAATAAACTGGGGGCTGTTCGCCTCTTTTAAATCGGCAGTATGCAGCAGGCTTACATTAGTAATGCCGGTATGTTTTTTGATGTTTTCTACATCTGCAACATCAGTAGCAGCGCCGTTGCCTACAGCTGCAGTAACTACTACAATAACAGCTTTATCTTTCCCCCCGGCCAATTCAGTAAATTTCTTCCAGATAGATTTAACCGAACCTTCGTCGCCGCCTATAATTAAAAGCGAACCATTTTCGGGCCCATGACTGGTAGATGATTTATTGATTTTTATTGGCGGATAAAGATTTATGGGTGTTAATACTTTTTTAGCCGGGGCTTGTTGCGCCAAGGCAAATGATACAGTTTGCGTAAGCAACAAACTCATCAAAATATATTTTTTCATAATTTATGTTTCTTTAATGATTAATCTTGATTTATTTAGAAGCTTATTCGTCTTCAGTTTCTGCTGCTTTCTTAACTGCAGATTTACTGCTTTTACTTGTAGGGGTAGCTTTTTTTACACCCGGCTCAATAACCCGCCTGTACTTCAAATCATACTGCTGCCCTTCATGCAAAAAGAAAAACGGACCGTTTGATGCAGTATAGTTTTCTTTGCCATTTACTACATGCTTAGGGCCATTACCTATAATGGTATTGTAATCGTAAACAAGCACATAGGCTTTACCAATAACAGTAAGTGTATCTCTTTGTATTAATACAGCTGTTGCCTGTTCCATACCCAGGCCAATAAATTCTGGCGCCTGTTTTACAAAATCTGTAAGGTCAAATATCCGGTTGCGGGTCATCACATGCTGATCAAGTACTGAATTTTTTAGGAAACCCAATCCTTGTGTATGATCGCCCACTAAAATATGTGCACCTTCAGTATCGCCTCTCCATAAAAACGAGCCCTGAATAGATGCACCGGCCGAACTGCCCGCAATTACACCACCGCGGTTAAGCAAATCAAAAAAGGCCTGGTGCGCCCGTGTATTCAGGTAAGAGTCTGCTGGCCGCCATTGCCTGCCGCCATCAAAAAACACCCCTGTAGCATGATTAATCAGATCAACAAATTTGTCCGAATTTGCTACTTCCAAATCGCCGGTATGTACAATGGTAACATCCTGTACACCGGTGCCTTTAATAACTGATTTAACGGTTC